>CAIMMA010000022.1 GCA_903842475.1 uncultured bacterium | reverse complement strand
GCAGGTCGATCTGCGCCAACCGGAAGAGGTGGCAAAGCTTATCAGCGAAATCAGAAACAGGTGGGGAAGCCTCGATATCCTCATCAATAATATCGAACGAGGCGGCATGCCGGTGGTCCACGGCGGGTATCACCGAACGGTGAACCGGGAGCAATGGCAAGTGGAAATGGAAACCACCCTGCACGCTAAATGGCTGGTGTTCGAGCAGTCCCTGCCCCTGCTCCGCCAAAGCCCGGCTGCCGCCGTGGTGAACATTTCCTCGATTGCCGGCGTGATCGGTCGGTCGGGCCCGGCCGGATTACTGTTTAACGACGGCTATGCCGCTGCCAACCGGGGCGTAAACTCACTGACCGAAACCTGGGCAAAAAGAGGCGCGCCCTCCATCCGGGTCAACGAAATCATGCTCGGGCTGATTGATTCCAGACACGGACCGGGCACCAGGGGCTGGCAACTGCTTTCCGCCCAAGAGCAGCAGGCGCTTTTGGACCACACCCTGCTGGAACGGACCGGAACCCCGGAGGAGGTCGCGAAGGCGGTACTTTTCCTGGTGCGAGATGCTGATTTTCTGACCGGATCGGTCCTGCGGATGGATGGCGGATATGTTCTGGGCGGGGAAAAAACGCCGGATATGCCGGGAGGCGTACTGTAGGGGAAACGGGGAGGAAGCGTCAGATGTCCAGGGCCCAATCGGGGATATGGCGCATGACGTAGGCGGTCACCTTTTCCTTGGCATCGGGGTCCTTGTCCTTGATCCCGGCATCACGCATGACTTCCTCGAAATCAAACCAGCAGATTTCATTTTCCTGGTGATTGTACACCGTGAGAATCCGATGATCCGGATTGTCGAGGTCTTCTTCTTCCTGAATGGCGGCAACCAGGCGGACCGCCTCTTCGTACGATAAAAAACGGATTTGTTCTTCGCTCATCTGCAACTCCGCAATACGATCGATTTCAATACAACCCCATGAAGCCTGAAAAAAAAGGCGAGATGAATCAATCAACTCGCCTTTTGGATGGAACAAACAGGCTCAGGCGGGCTTAACAATAGCCCCGGAACGAATGCAACGGGTGCAGACTTTAACGTGCGCCGTACCGCCATTCCCGGTAACCGTCCTGACTCGCTGCAGGTTAGGCAGCCAGCGGCGACGGGTCTTGTTATGGGCGTGGCTGACATTATTTCCGGTAGAGGGGCCTTTGCCACAAATTTCACAATTTCGGGCCATAATAAGTATCTCCTAAAAAAAATTCAATTTTCAATAACCGCCAATAATACCCTCACACCTGAAAAAATCAAGCTCTTTTCACAATACCGGCGCGAGCAATCAGCGCGCCCGAAACCGCAACCCGTCAGCCACCCCAACGGTTCTGACTAGTTACCCTTTGCCGCCCGCACAACCCCCGCCTTGGAAAAAGGCACTTCAACCAGCCCGACCCAGCACCGGAACGGCCCGGACCCTGGAAATAATGCTCGAACTACGGTCGGATTTTGTTATAATCGCCCCCACAACAAACCCGCACCGCAGAAATTCTGCACCATTCCGGCACCATCGCGCTCCGGACGGAAACGATCAACCCTCTCAAGGAAAACCCATGGAGCATTCCCTGGATCTGGCCATTGGATTTTTTTCATGGCGGGCCCTGCTCGACATCCTCCTGATCACCGCCGGGATCTTCTTTCTCTACCGAACCCTGCTGCGCTCGGGCACCTGGAAGATCATGGCCGGCATCCTCCTGGCCTTCCTGGTCTTTATTCTGGCCAGCGCCCTCAACCTGCGGGGCATCGAATGGGTGTATCAAAACGTCAGCCACGTGGCCGTCCTGGGCCTCATTGTCATTTTTCAACCGGAGCTGCGCAAGATTCTCGAAAAAACGGTTTCAGTCTCCCCTACTCGTTTCAAAGACCAGGACACCCTGCTTCAGTCGCTGATCGCCGAAAGCCTGATTAAACTGGCGAACGAGCGCTGCGGCGCCATCCTGGTCTTTCCCGGCAAGGAACCGATCGGCGACAAGATATCGGGTGGATACCAGATTAACGCGCTCCCGAGCATCCCCTTGATCCTCAGCATTTTCGACCCGAACTCTCCGGGCCATGACGGCGCGGTGATCATCGAGGGCAACAAACTGACCCAATTCGGGGTCCGGCTGCCCATGTCCCAGTCCGCCCGACTCTCGGAGGATTTCGGCACCCGCCACCACGCGGCCATGGGCCTTGCCGAGCAAACCGACGCCCTCGCGCTGGTGGTTTCCGAAGAACGCGGCAAGGTGTCGATCTTCACCAACGGCGAGATGCGGCCGGCGCTCAATGGCGACGAGATCACCAGGGCGATTGTCGAACACCAGCAGGCCATGGGATTTTTCCGGCGGGACACCGGGCCCATCATCCGCAAACGAACGATTTTCCAATTAGGCGCCAGCCTGCTGGTTGCCGTGGTTTTCTGGTCAACCCTGATCGTCTCGCAGCGCGAGGTCGTGGAAAGGGTGCTGCCGGTCAACATCGACTACACCTCACCGGCTGACGACCTGGCGCTGATAGGGGACAAGGCCAACGAAATCAAGCTGCATCTCACCGGCCCCAAGTCCGACATCGACAATCTCACCCTCAACCCCCCCACCGTTAAAATTGATTTATCCCGGATGGCTAAAGGCAGCCAGACCATGATCATCACCAGTGAAAACCTGCGTCTCCCCAAAGGGGTCACGCTGCTGGACACCTCGCCGCAGCAATTGAAACTGACCTTGGCCGAAGTGGTCGAAAAAAACATCCCGATCACCCCGCAGATTGTCGGCAAGCTGCCCGGCACCTTAAAAATTCATAAAATTACCGTTACCCCGCAAACCGTGCTGGTCACCATACCAATCAACAAGGACGACAAAACTCCGGCGGAAGTCCTCACCACGCCGATTTACCTGGAATCCATTGCAACCGACAGCACGCTCTTCTGCAAGATCATCGCCCGACCATCCATCCAACCGGTCGCCAAGCGGTGGCCCGATGTCGAGGTGTCCATAGAACTCAAAAAATAACCCCTCGCCCTGCGTTGGGAGGCCACCCGCCCTTACCCCGAGACTTGCAAAAGAAATTACATTTTTGAATATTTTACAACAAAAAGATGATACAAATGTAACAAACATGGCAGCTTCGACCTTACCCCACACCTGAACGCCCTGCGGCTCAACGCTTATCTTTTTGAAATAAGGAGATTACCGGCAGGTCGACCAAAATGGCACTTAAAATGCAAAGAGGATTCCATCGAGACCAAAATGCACGACCCCGGCAACCAAGGGTGCTCCCGGCACAAGAGCCACAGCCCCGATGATATTGGCGTCGTCACAGATTCAGTACTCAACACTACAAAAGGAGAGAGAGGATGAAACGATTTTTTTCCATGGCCGCACTGGTCGCCCTAACCGCAGGCGGCGCCGCTTCCCAGGCAGCGGCAGCAACGGCAACCGCCGCACTTGACACCAACAGCGCCTATGTATGGCGCGGCCTGACCTTTAACGATGGCTTTGTGCTGCAGCCCAGCATTGATGTCTCGGCCAACGGGTTTGCGCTCAACGTCTGGGCCAACTACGACCTGGATGATTACAATGGCCTGGTCGAGGAAAACCAGTTTTCCGAGGTCGACTTGACCGCCTCTTACGCCTTCAAACTCGGAGCTGTTGACGCCAGTGTCGGTATTGTTGAATACACCTTCCCGACGACCTACCCGACGGCGAACGACGGCAGCCCCAAAGAAGTCAAAAACACCGCCGAAATTTTTGCTGGTCTGGCCTATGACCTTGGCCGCGGCTTTGTCGTCTCCACCAAGCTCTATTACGATATCGACGAGGTCAATGATTTCTATGTAACCGCTGGCCTGGGCTACAGCTATGGCATCAACGACAAGACCACATTGGGGCTGAGCGGCTTAATCAGCTATGCCGGTCAGGATTTCGCCCAATTCTATACCGTTAACGACACGGTTGACGGCGGATTCTTTAACTACGCACTGACCGCCTCGGTGAAATACATGGCCACCGAAGCCTGCGGCATCACCGCCAGCATCAACTACACCGACTCCATGGACGACAACGTGCTGCCCAGTGAAAACGTCGACACCACCGTCTTCGGCGGCATAAGCCTGACCTACACCTTCTGATCCTTTCGCCCCCTCCCCTTGCAAGCGCCATGACCCAAGGGGAGGGGCCGTTTTCAATAGCACGCGAATTTCCCTTGCCGCCAATCTGTTTTCCTGGCATCTGTATCAGCAACTGAAAGCCACCCGCATCATCGAATCTCTCCCAACCTTCGGATCAAAGGCCTCACTGCCTCGAGACCATGCGTTATCCTCCGCTCGCCGACCATTTTTTCAGCACCGTCACCTGGCTGGGCTCGCTGGCCTTGCTGCTCCCCGCCACCGCCGCCCTGGTCTACCTGCTCCACCGCAACCATAAAAAACAGGAGGCCCTGCTGCTCAGCATCGGCCTGGGACTCACCATCCTGATGGTCAACGCCCTGAAAATGCTCATCAAAAGACCACGGCCGGAAATTGAGCCCCTCCTCGTCCCCATGCCAGCCAGCTGGTCGTTTCCCAGCGCCCATGCGGCGCAGGCAGCCGCCTTTTTCCTGGCCGCAGCCTGGATCGCCACCCGTCTCCTCCCCAAACCAGCCGCTCAGGGCAGCGTTGCAGCTTGCATGCTTACAGCCCTGACCATCGGCTACTCCCGCGTGTACCTGCAGGTCCACTACCCTTCCGATGTCCTGGCCGGGCTCCTGGTCGGCGCCTGTGGCGTCCTCATCGCCCTGGCCCTCCTGCCTCTGCCGATCCTCAACCAAAAACAGCCTCGTCCCTGATCCAGGCTGCCGCCCGGCCCGCCTGCTCGCCGCCGACCAAGATTCCCCTTGTTGTCCGCACTTTCACTGTGGTACTGTCGGCCTATTTTTAAAACATTTTTGAAAACTATTGAGAATCCATGGGAAAAGCGCTCCCTTCTCCGGGCGCCCCTTCACTCCACCGACAGACGCCGCCCACACAGGCCTCGCCCGCGCCTCTCGCCACGAATGAAAAACATCGGGGACACCCCACTTATGCGGCCCTTGGATCGCCCCGGCATGCATGCAGGAGTTCCATGAACGATCAGGTTCCTTACCAAACATTGGAAATCAAGCGGCTTGAAAATCGGATAAAAGCCCT
This sequence comes from uncultured bacterium, assembly GCA_903842475.1. GTDB lineage: Bacteria > Desulfobacterota > Desulfobulbia > Desulfobulbales > Desulfobulbaceae > Desulfobulbus. The sequence goes on along the minus strand of CAIMMA010000022.1, from coordinate 11,873 downwards.
GGAAGCACTGCTGACCGAGCGCCGCACGGGAGAAGAGCAGGGCGGAGTCCTCCCGACGCATCAGGCAAAAAGCCCGAAGACCGCCGCGAAAGGGGTGAGCGAAGACACCGGCCGGCCCGACATCCTGCAGGAAAACGAAATCAGGTACCGCCATATCTTCGAGCATTCCCCTTTGGGCATCTTTCGCTCCACCCTCGACGGCAGGATCCTGATGGTCAACAAGGAATTATCGTCCTTTTGCGGGTACTCCTCGCCGGAGGATTTCATTGCAGGCTGCCGTGACCTGGAACAGCAGATGTACGTCCATCCCGATGCCAGAAAAGAGCTGATCGCCTTGCTGCAAACCAACGGGACCGTCAGAGATTTCCAGTGCCAGATACGCAAGAACGCAACCGAGACCGCCTGGGTCTCCATCAATGCCAGACTGACCGGCGCCACTAACCTGACCGGTGGCCAGAGCCCACCGGTCATCGACGGCTTGGTCATCGACGGCTTTGCCATCGACATCACCAAACGTAAACAAACGGAACAGGCCCTGCGGAAGAGCGACGAGAACTTCCGTTCCTTCACCGAAAGCAGCCCTGACGCCATTGTCCGCTACGACCAGGAGGGTCGGCACCTCTACCTGAACTCCGCAGCTGTTCGCCTTTTGGGGCAGACCAACGGCGCCCCCATCGGTCAACCGATCCGGCCCATCGGACTCTCCGAGGGACAGTCCCGCTTTCTCCAAGACAGCATCTCCCGGGTCTTCCGAACCGCCCAACCTTACCAGACCGAAATGGCATGGAACAACGAACATGCCACCCTGCATATCGACTGGCGATTCAGCCCGGAACTTGACGGGTTCGGCCGGGTTCGATCCGTCCTGGCCGTGTCCAGGGACAGGACCGAACGCAGGCGGATTGAAAACGTCCAGGCTTTTCTGGCCCAGACCAGCACCGGACTGGCCGGGGAACCCTTCTTCCATGCCTTGGCCCGCTATCTCGCCGAGAATCTGGATATGCAATTCGTCTGCATCGATCAACTCGAAGGCGACGGTTTAAGCGCTCGCACCGTCGCCGTTTGGAATGACGGCGCCTTCGAGGACAACTTCACCTACTCCCTGGCCGATACCCCCTGCGGCGAGGTGGTCGGCAAAACAATCTGCTGTTTTCCCGCCGACGTCCGCCATCGCTTTCCCGACGACCAGGTGCTGCAGGAGCTGCAGGCGGAGAGCTATGCCGGGGTCACCCTTTGGGACCATGCCGGCCAGCCCATCGGCCTGATCGCGGCCATCGGCCGACACCCGCTGGCAAACCAGCCACTGGCCGAAACCATTTTGCAACTGGTGGCGGTACGGGCGGCCGGCGAGCTTGAACGGTTGCGGGTGCAGGAAACGCTACAGACCACCCTCAAACGTTTTGAGATCATTCTTTCGAGCCTGTATCCCGGTCTCTTGGTGGTCAGCGACGCAGGCCGGGTGGAATTCGTCAACCAGTCCTTCTGCGACCTCTTTGCACTGAAAAAATCCCCTGAAGACCTCATCGGCATGGCGCCTTCGGACCTGATCAAAAGCCGGATCAAGCTGTACGTCAAGCCACGAAAGGCGCTGGCCCGAATCCGAAAAATCCTTGAAGAACGAACACCCATTCGGGAGGAAGAGGTGGCCATCCGTGGCCAGCGCACCTTCCTGCGGGATTTCATCCCGATCTATATCGACGGCAAGCAGTATGGCCGTCTGTGGCACCATTACGACATCACCGAGCACAAACGAACCGTGGCGGCGCTACAAGAGAGCGAACAGCACTTCCGGAGTTATTTCGACATGGGCCTGATCGGCATGGCCACGCTTTCCACGGACAAACGCTGGATCCATTTTAACGACCGGCTCTGCGAGATGCTGGGCTACCCGCGCGAGGAACTGGCCCAAAAAACCTGGGACGAGCTCACCCATCCCGACGACCTGCCGGCTGACCTGCTCCGCTTTGAAAAAATCATGCTCGGGACTACCGACACCTTTGCCACCGAAAAAAGATACCTGCGCAAGGACGGTCGGGTGGTCCATACCGAGGCCTCATCCCGGTGCATCCGCAACGGGGATGGTTCGATCAATCATTTCGTGACCATGGTGCAGGACATCACCCCCAAAAAACAAGCCCAGGAAAAAGCCAGGGCCCTGCAAACCCAACTGCTCCAGGGACAAAAGCTGGAGGCGATCGGCACGCTTGCCGGCGGCATCGCCCATGATTTTAACAATATTCTGGCCGCCGTCATCGGCTACACGGACATGGCCAGAGACCTCATCCCCTCCGGTTCCCCGCTGGCCAACGACCTTGACCAGGTGCTCAAGGCCGGTCACCGCGCCAAAGACCTGGTCAAGCAGATCCTGGTCTTCAGTCGTCAGGCCGAGACCGAACCGATCACCCTCTTCCCGGCCAATATTGTTAAAGAAGTCATCACCCTGCTGAGACCTTCCCTCCCTTCGACCATCGCCATCGAGCAACGCATCGATCCGCAGGCCGGGCCGGTGTGCATGGACCCGACCCAACTCCACCAGATTCTGATGAACCTGTGCACCAACGCCTTCCATGCCATGGAGGAAGACGGCGGCGTCCTCTCCATCACCCTGACAACCGCATCCTTTGAGCCGGACACCCTGCCGTTCACCTCCCGGGCCCAGCCGGGCCCCTACATCCAGCTGAAGGTCAGCGACACCGGCATCGGGATTCCCGCCGGCATCCGGGACCGGATCTTCGACCCCTTTTTCACCACCAAGGAAATGGGTAAAGGGACCGGCATGGGGTTGTCGATCATCCATGGCATCGTGACCGGTTACCAAGGATTTATAACTTTTGACAGCGGGCCCGGACGCGGATCCGCTTTTTACATTTACCTGCCGGTGGCGTCGCCGTCTGCGCTGATCGACCGGGCCAAAACGGAACCATTGCCGGTCGGCAGCGAGCATATTCTCTTTATCGATGACGAGGAAATCCTGACCACCCTGGCCGAAACCATGCTGGCACGGATGGGCTACCGGGTGACGGTTCGCAGCAGCAGCCTTGAGGCCCTGAACACCTTCCAGAATGCCCCCGAACGGTTCGACCTGGTGATCACCGACCAGACCATGCCGGACATGACCGGCATGGATCTGGCCCGCAGGATGCTGCAGATCCGACCGGACCTGCCGATCATCCTCTGCACGGGATACAGCTCCATCCTCTCGGAGGAAAAGGCGAAAGCCATCGGCATCCGGGGCTTTGCCTTGAAACCGCTGACCAAGCAGGACCTGGCCCTGCTGATCAGGAAGGTGCTCAGCCCGCTCTAGCGCCCCACGGCGCAAATTGGCCTGCCGCCGACAAGACCAGCAATCACCCGGCGGTTCGCCGCCTCCTCAACACAAAAAAGCCCACCATGCCGGCGACCAGGGAACTGATCAGCACGGTAATTTTCGAACTCTGGATGACTGCGGGGTCGCCGAAGGCCAGCAGGGTGATGAAAATCGACATGGTAAAACCGATCCCGCCGAGCAGGCCCACGCCGGCAATGTGCACCCAGGCAACCTCCTTCGGCAACTGCGACAGGCCCGACTTGACCGCCGCAAAACAAAACAGCACAATCCCCAGCGGTTTACCGAGGACCAGCCCGGCAAAAATCCCCAGTGCATTGAAGGAGGCCAGGCCGCCGACCCAGTTGCCGTCGAGCACGATGCCGGTGTTGGCCAGGGCAAAGAGCGGCATGACCAGGAAGGACACCGGTTTATGGAGCAGATGCAGCAACCGGGAGGATGGCGACTCATCCGCTCCATCGCCGAAGGGGATGGCAAAAGCGAGCAGCACCCCGGCAAGGGTGGCATGCACGCCGGACTTGAGGATGCAGTACCACATGATCGCGCCCGGGATGAGGTAATACGGCAAACGGCGCCCCCCCAGGCGATTGAGCAGCAGCAGTCCGAGAAAGATGGCCAATGCCGAGGAGAAATAGGGCATGGAAAAATCGCGCACATAAAAAAGGGCAATCAGGACAATCGCGCCCAGGTCGTCGATGATGGCAAAGCTGGCGAGAAAAATCTTCAGCGAGGTTGGCACTCTGTCCCCCAAGAGCGCCAACACGCCCAGGGCAAAGGCAATATCGGTGGCCATGGGTATGCCCAGCCCCGCCTGGGTCGGCGAACCCTGATTACACATAAAATGAAACAGCGCGGGTACGGCCATGCCGCCGATGGCGGCAAAACCGGGAAGGGTGGCGTCCTTGAGATCGGCCAGCTCGCCGACATACAGTTCCCGTTCAATCTCCAGCCCGACCAGCAGAAAAAATACGGCCATCAAACCGTCGTTTATCCAGTGTTCGACACTCAAGTGCAGGGCGACACCACCCCCCGCAAACCCGACGGTGCGGTGCCAGAATGCCGCATACCCCGCACCGTGGGCGGAATTGGCGATATAGAGGGAGGTGAGCGTGGCCAGCATCAGAACAATGCCCGACATCTGCTCGCTCTTGATACTTTCGATAAGAATTTCATGCGGACGCTTTTTCATAAACAGCGGTGACCTCAAGAATTGACGGGACGCGTGCGTACCGAGCCGGCATGGCAGACGGCGAGAACACCCCGGGCGCGGCAACCAGCGTGGCAAGCATTCGGTTCCGCGGCCAACTACAGCGCCGCGCAAATCTCCCCGACCGAAAGCACACGGGCAAAGGGGCCATCGAGGGCGGCGAGATAGGCGGCCTGCACCTGCGCAGCCGCAACGGCCACACCGCCAAAGGTCAGCAATCTGGTGGCGCAGGCATCATGGGCCAGGACACATTCAAAGCCAAGGTCCGCCGCGGCCCGCGTGGTGGTATCGATACACATATGGGTCATCATCCCCGCCAGGATCAGCCGGGTGATCTGCTGCCCGTGCAGGTGTTCGAGGAGCGACGTTCCCCGAAAACTATTGGGGAAATGCTTGACGAATACGGTCTCGCCGCCCAAGGGGGTAACACTTTGATGGATGTCCGCCCCGGGCGTGTCGGGCAGAAAGAAGGTGGCGCCTTCCCGGTCAGCGATATGCTGGATATGGACAATGGGCAGTGACCGCAATCGGAAATGCTGCAGCAGGTTCCCGGCACGAATGGAGGCGTCCGGACTGCCGACCAGTTCCATCGCGCCGCCGGGGAAATAATCGTTCTGGATATCGATCAGAATCAGAGCTGGCTTCATGGTGTATTCTCCTCACAGTAATAAGGTTAGATCGCGCTGGCTGCTTTGCCGGCAAACGACCGTGTCAGGACAACGCAATGCTATCGCCGCCCTCAGGAATGCAGCAAGTGCCCGTACGGCGGCAGGGTCTGCAGCCGCCGATCCTCCCGCGGCAAACCGAGGGTGAAGTGATAGAGGCTTTGAAAACGGGTGGTGGTCAGACCGCAGAGTTCATGGACCGCATCGTCAAAAAAACAACCGATCCCAGTGCCGCGCAGACCGGCGGCTTCGCCTTCCAGGTAAAGCGCCTGACCGATCATCCCGGCCTCCCGGAACAGCCGGCGGTATTGCCAGTTCCCCGCAGCCATCGCCGCGTCGAACTCCGCCAGCATGCCCAGGCTCAAGACGCTGTCCCCGGCGATATCCTGATGACAGCACAGCACCTTGGCGGTTTGGCGGCATTCCCCAGTAAACAAGCGAAACAAATGGAAATGGGCGGGACACTGCGCCACCGACGCCCATTGAAAATCCGGCCGCAACAACGCCATGAGTTCCGCGGCCACGCCGTCGCGCCGCAGGAAGAGATAGACCCCCGGCGAAAGGCCCTCCACCCGGTGGATAAACAGCAGCAGATGCACTCTCGGCGTTTCCGGCCAGACGTCGAAGGGCGGCAACCCGGGCCGCGACAAGGTGGCGTCGAGCAGGCGCCAGAACACCGGTATCCGGACGAAACCCCGGTCATCAAAAGACTGCGCACTGCGTCGCTGCCGAATAAGGGCGGCGGCGAGGGTTTGACACGGTGTCGGCAGGCAAGCAGCCGTCTTGATTGGGGGGATCGTCGCCACCTCCGTTCGCGGCTTACGGGTAGCCTGATGGATCTGATCGATTGCCGGCCAGCGATATGCATGACGCCGACTCAGGACATTCGCCCGCCCCTGCCAGGCACCGGCGGCGGCTGCGGCCACCAACGGCTCGATGGCCACCGTCCCCCCCGGCGCCGACGCCACCAGGCAAAGCAGATCAGGCGCCTCCCGCTCGGCAACACCGAAATCTCCCTCCCGATCCAGGCCCAGTAAGGCGGCGAGGTCATCATCGCCCCAGGCGTCCAGCAGGCGCACCTGCCAGCCCAACACACCGGCGGCATACCGCAAGGCGGCGAGCGCATGGCCGCTATCGAGCTGACAATAACGAAAAGCCCGCTCCCCGTATTTCCAGGCCTCGCGCCAATGGATGGAACTGAGCCCGACCAGCAGCCCGGTAAACGGCAGACGGATCGCGCACCGGTGCTCGAGGAGATGATCGCGGCAGGCATAATGATAGATGCCGTCGGCAAGGCCATCCAAACCCGAGGCCACCACGTAACTTTCAGTGGGATGGAGATTGCCGCTCGAAGGATTACAGCGCAAGGCCCATTGCTCGCCATCGTAGGCCTTCCAGGCAGAAAGGCCGAACGACAATTCCAGCAGCGCCCCTATCGCCTCGACCGTCATCGGTACCGGAACAATCGTACCGGGACGGAACAGATCGGAAAAAAGCGCCGGTTGATGATCGGCGGCAAGCGGCAAGGGCACGGTGACGGTGCCGGCAAACCGCCGGAACGGATCGGGTTGCGACGCCCAGTCCAGATGGTCGGGACCCGCCGCAAAGCGATCGAGCCGGTGTTTGGTGCGCTGATGGTAGCGAACCACACGCTCAACAGCCGCGGATTTTTCCATGGAGTCGTTAGGGTGCATAACAGCTCTTATTTGTGATTGATGTCCGGATTTGGAAGCAGCACCGAACCAAACCAATGGCGACACTCACTGCACCCGTTTTCCGACCCTTTGCAGGCCGTAAGCTTTTGCAGCGCGCATACGTTCCAGACGCACGTTCCCCTACCATGCTTACCATATTGCAATGGCAAGAAAAATCAAGGAGATGTCAGAATCGACATAAACGGTCTGAAAACTGTCCCGCCAACAAAAACAAGGTGAAAAAATACCGGAAATCGAACAATATTTGCGACACAGAGGATGATCGACCCCAGACCGCCGCCCCCAGGAGGACCGGCTGGCCGCACGGGTCGAGGCCGTCCTCAAATCCAGGTTTCCCCCCGCAGTCATCACGGTCCCAGCGAGACGATCTCTCGGCGGGATCGCCAGCAGGTCAACCACGCAAGGAAGAGGAGGGTATCATGAAGCTGATTCGGGTAGCAGTCACAGCACTGCTGTTGGCGGCCATCCCCGGCGTTTCGCCGGGAAAAGAAGTGCAGACCCTTGACGAACTGGTGCAGCTCTACGATGCCTCGAGCTGCAAGGAGTGCCACCAGGAGGTTCATGCCCAGTGGGAGCAATCGCTCCATGCCAAGCCGCTGATCGGCCCCATCGGCAGGACGCTGGCCACCTTCCAGGGGTATGTCAATTCCCGGGACACGGAACTGAAAAAATCGCGGGAAGTAGCGCCTGGGACGCGGGAATTCCTCAAGCCGTGCATTGAATGCCACCTGCCCCAGATGATGGACGCCTCCGAAGCGGTGGCCCAGGAAATTGCCCAAGCCATCGTCGACGGCGACGAGAAGGTGCTCAACAAACTGCAGATTACCTGCATCGTCTGTCATAACCGCAACGCCATCCTGCGCAAGTTCCGCGACGGCAATCCCCAGCCCGACGTTATCTACGGACCTAAATATGCGGGCAAGCACGATGACAAGCGATTCACCACTGCGGCTAAAAGCGAGATGCTGCGTGACACCATCTTTTGCGCGCAGTGCCACCAGGGTCCGAATGTCCAGCATTACGACGAACCGATGTGGTGCACCTCCACCTTCGACAGCCACCAGCAGTTTTACGTGCCCATGGGCGGCACCCAATCCTGCCAGGATTGCCACATGAGCAAGGAAGGCGGTCACCGGTTCCCGCCCAACTATCAGGATAAAGCCCAGACGTCCAAACGCTTGAGCGAGTGGATCGACCTCAACATGAACGTCATCGGCTATCGGATGAAACCAAACGCCAAGGAATTCATTCCGATGGTGGTCATCAACAGCGAGGTGGTGAGCCGAATAGGCCACCGTTTCCCCGATGGCTGTCCGTCTCCCAACCGGGTAACCCTGGACATCAAGGTGACCGCCAAAGACGGCAAGGAACTGTACCAGGAAACCAAGACCTACATGCCCCAGCACCGGCTGGGCTATGACGACAACACCATGGTCTACGCGGCCAACCGCAAACTGACCCTGATCCGCGACACCAGCCTGCAGCCCTTTGTGCCGAAAAAAGAAACCATCGAGGTGAAACTCCCCGAAGGCGTCCAGGACGCGGTGGTGGAAGCGGTCCTCACCTTCCGGCAGTTGCCGGGCGTACCGGAGGCCGAGTTCCCCATCCACAAGGTTACCAAGGAGGTCAGCCTGAAGCGGTAAACGCTCGCTCGCTCCACGCTCCCGTTCAGCCCCGGCAATGCTTGCCGGGGCTTTTTCATTCCCCCCGCATTCGGAGGCAGCCCATGAACCTCAGAAAAACCCTGCAGGCCCGTTTTCCGGCCGTTGACCCCACCCGGCTTCCGGGCGGCTTCGATCGGGTGGGTGATATCGCGGTGGTCATGGTGGCTCCGGAACTGGCATCTCTGGATCGGGAAATCGGCGAGATCATTCTGGCCCTGCACACCAACGTTCGCGTAGTGGCCAAACGGGACGGCCAGTACCACGGCGAATACCGCACCCTGCCGCTGGCGATCATCGCCGGCGAGCAGCGCTTGACCACGGTGCACCGGGAAAATGGCATCAACCTCCACCTCGATCTGGCCCGAGTCTATTTTTCGGTGCGCTCCGCCCATGAGCGGGCTCGGATCGCGGCCCTGGTGCAACCGGGAGAGACGGTGGCCGTGCTTTGCTCGGGTATCGGCCCCTTCCCTCTGGTCATTGCCCGCCACAGCGGCGCACGCGAAGTGATCGGCATTGAAAAAAACCCGATGGCCCATGCCTATGCCCTGCAAAACCTCCAGGCTAACCCGAAAATTACCGGCGTGCGCTGCCTTGAGGGCGAGGTGACCTGGGTGCTGCCCATGCTTGATCAAAAATTCGACCGGATCCTGGTCGCCTTGCCCCATGGAGGCGAAGCCCTGCTCCCCTGTGCTCTTGCGGCCCTGCAACCCGGCGGCATCCTGCACTATTACGACATGCAGGCCAAGGGATGCAGCACCGCCACCCGGACCAAAGTCGAGACCGCCTGCCGGGAACAGGGCCGACGGATGCAAGCTCTCGGAATCACACGCTGCGGGCACTGCGGCCCGGCCGTGTACCGGCTCTGCCTGGACGCGGTGATCGATGCCGCTCGATGAGCGCCAAGCCGGCCAGCACCGTCGCTTTACTGGCACCTCTTTGCTGCCTGTGCTAGCTTCGGCACTCGCATGTGGTACTCAGCATACTATTTGCCAACAATGACCATAAGGCCATCCAGCACGACATGGCGGTTAGCGCCGATGTTGCGAGGCGGAACAGAAAGAAGAAAGGCTGGGTTGGATGACAGGGAGGACGAGCAAGACAAAGAGTAAAGTGATGGGTGGGCAGCCCTTCCCTTGCCGAATTCCGGACTGGTGGAGCAAGGTGCTCATCCCCAGTTCATTGATGACGTTGCTGACCTCGAATTCAACATGAAGACCATGCCTCTCGATTTCCCGTTGGTTGGACAATGAAAATGAGCTATCCTTCCTCACGGCAGCTCCGTTTTTTGTCGTTGTATCAACGTAACCAAAGCATATTACATCCGGAGCTGCTTTTCTGTTTGAAAATATTTGCATTACAAACAGTTAATCTGGCTCGGGGTGCTCGGATGGCGTGGGAACTTTAGGGGCTACAATACAGGAATCAAGGTTAAGACCGATATGATTGAATGGCATTCAAAGTACGAACTTGGAATCGAAGATATTGACTTCCAGCATCATTTTTTTCTCAACCTTATTAATCGTCTTGCAAATGAACTGAGACAATCCGACAATCTTGAACGCCAGAATGCCTTAATTTCAGAACTCTCAGCCTATGCCCGTTTTCATTTTATCAGCGAAGAAAATATTATGTTTGCGGCCGGTTATCCCGATTTCATAGAACACAAGAACCTGCATTTTGAACTGCTTGACCAACTTTCCTCCAGAACAAACAGGCTCGCAATCCAAAAATCCGATACCGCGGGCGTGGATATCATAGATTTTTTGATAGATTGGTTCCTCCACCACACAAGCACCATCGACAGGGTGTTTGCAGATTGGATGCGAAAAGAGCAAGGAGCATAACCCTGCTTTCTCTTCAACGCTTCAGTCTACCGAAGCCAATCGGTGATATCTTTCCGCAGGCCGTTGCAGAATTATTTTGTGACGGTTGGCCATCAAGTGACAATCGCCCCCAAAAACGAGCGTGTTGCGTAATGCACCTTCTTTCTTGGAGTGCATAATGCCGCTGTATCCCGCCAATTCGATCCTCATCATTGATGACAATGCGGTCTCGCTCCGCAGTCTCACCTTGGCCATGCGGTCGCATGGGATCAATCACGTGGTTGAATGCCAGGACAGCCGGGATGTCGAGGTCTTGCTGGCGCAGGGGCGGTATGACCTGGTGCTCCTTGATCTCACTATGCCGGAGGTGTCGGGTGAGGAGATTCTCAGCCTGACTGGCGAACACCATCCCGAATTGCCGGTTATCGTCGTTACCGGAGTAGAGGATGTGGAGACGGCTGTCCACTGCCTGAATTTACCGGGGCAACGGAGTGACGGCAGGGGTTGATCGAAAAAGCCGGGGGCGGCACGCTGCATTTAGACGAAATCGGCGAACTGAGTCATGAGTCGCAGGTAAAATTGCTGCGCCTGCTCCAGGAAGGAGAATTTCTGCCGCTCGGCGCCGACACGATCCGGATGGCCGACATCCGGGTGGTGGTATCGACCAACCTGGATCTCGCCAGGCTGCAGAACACCGGGCAATTCCGTAAAGATCTCTATTATCGTCTTTCGGTCCACCATATCCATGTGCCACCCTTGCGTGAACGGTGCGAGGACATTCCCTTGCTGCTCAAGCATTACATCGCACAAACCGCGGAGGCACTTGCCAAATCACTCCCGTTCTCTCCGATGAGGCACTGTTCGCGCTGACCCGCCATGACTACCCCGGCAACATCCGGGAATTAAAAACAATGATTCAAGACGCCGTCAGCCGCAACAGGACAGGTACCCTCACCCTGCAGCATTTCACCAAATGGCTTGATAAACAGACCCCATCCTTCCAGACCAACACAAACCAGGCGCCGGCGACCGATACCCTGCTGACCGGCACCCAAACCGAACACCTGGCCACTCTCGAACAGGCCACCAGGCAGCTGGTGGTCGTCACCCTGGAGCAATGTCATGGCAACCAGTCCGAGGCCGCCCGGATTTCAGGCATTTCCCGGCAGCGACTGGCACGAATCCTTGCCAACACTCCTGCCCGCTGACAGCTCTCCCTCTGTCCGCTGTATCACAGCAATGCATGTGGTACGCTTTGTAACACATGCAACCTCTCCCCAGCATTGCAACACGTTGCCTGAAAAAAAACGCCCGCCTGTTCACTTCTTAATATTTTCTTAATTTCAACGTATTAGGTAAACATCCAAATTTTGGCGCAGGTCTTGCTAAACCTAGGCACATTCACGCTCCTGGATAGGCCAAGACGGGTCGCCACAACCAAACAAGCAGATATACGGAGGGAGGACCGTGACAT
>CAIMMA010000021.1 GCA_903842475.1 uncultured bacterium | reverse complement strand
CCTCGCGCCGCTGTTTGAGCAGGGCCTGGCTGGCCGCCAGATAGGCGGCAGTCAGATCGGTGCGCCAGGTCTGGCGGTGGTGCTTTTCCAATTGCTCGATTGTGGCCGCCACGGCAGCGCTGGTGACCACGCCCTGCCGGGTGAGCAGGTAGACGGCGCGGGCCTTGATGCGCAGCTCTGCCAATCCTTCGGCCGGACCATTGGCCAGCTGCTCCAGATAGGCACGGCTCAGTTGCTGCAGATCGCTTGGCACCGTGGCGCCCCGTTCCGTGGCCTCGATCAGAAAATCGGCGGCATACACAGAAATCTCCGGTTGAACCACCAAATTACTGGCCCATTGGCCAAAGCCGCCTGCCTCATTCTGCCGTTGGCGAAGCATGGTGAAGGCTGTTTGCAGGGGCTTGAAGTCAGCCCTCGCTGCCTCCTCCGGTTTGGCGGCAATCAGGGCGGGCATGGCCTTGGAGAGCAGTTGTTCGGTGCAGGCGTAGGGGTAGTGCTCAAGATAGGTGGTCAGCCCCTGCATCCATACCAGGGGTGTATGATCAAAACCCAGTTCGACCTTGCGGTGTTCGTCATGGAGATCCCGCTGTTTTTCCAGACTGAAGGCCTGTTCTTTGAACAACCCGGCCCGTAGCCCGACCCGGTAAGGGGTGGCTGGCCGGATCGAGACGGTTTCGCCGATGCGGGCCTTGCCCTCCTTGCTCTCGGCAACAAAGGTGAGATCGGCCGACCCGAGGACGTCACCGGCCCGCAGGCGGAAGACCGCGATCCCTTCACGACTGGGAGCGACCTCCATTTGTTGCTTTGGCTCGTTGATGATGGTGAAACCGGCGCTGGTTTCCAGGCGCAGGTTGACGTTGCTGGCTGCTTTCAGGTTGCTGAAGGCGCCGGTGCTGACGGTGAATTCATCGCCCGGCGCAACAAAGGCCGGGATATTGGGAGTCAGCACCCAGGGGCCGCGTACCTCGGTGGCCCCTTCATAAACGCCGATTCGCTGCGGAGTGACCGCCACAGCCATGATCCGCAGCTTGCCGTTGAAGCTGTCGGGCACGGTGTAACTAAAATTGCGACCGCTGGCCGGCACATCGACCACCCCTGACCAGAAGGCCACCGGTCCCTTGCGTTTGCGCTTGAAGGGGTTGAGATGGGCACCGATCTCATCCTCGCCGTCGCCGCCGGGAGCAGCAGCCGCCAGCAGACGGCTGAACTCGGGCAGAATCAGGCTGAGGATCTGCGAGGTCTCCACCGCCAGCGACCGTTTCTGGAAAAAATGTCCCAGCGGATCCGGCGTCTTATAACGCGCCACCTGGAGAATACCCTCGTCAACGGCAAAGACCACGGCCTTGGCTGCTTCTCCTGGTTTGAACTCCATCTTCAGTTCCTGGCCCGGTTCAATCAGGGCCTGGGTTTTCAGGGCAACCGGCAGTTTGCGCGCATCCAGGGCAACATTGAAGGGAGCCACGCCGGAGGAGAGCGGACTCATAAAGATCTCGGGTGAGTTGAGATCGCGGACGAACTGGACGTTGATATAGCCATTGCCCTCCAAATCCTTGGGCACGGTGATGGTCTGAACACTGCTGGTGGTGTCGGTCTTGAACCAGGCGTGGGCATAGACCCGGTCGCGTTCGATGGTGATCAGGCCGGACCCGGTGTAGGGGGCGCGCAGGCTG
>CAIMMA010000020.1 GCA_903842475.1 uncultured bacterium | reverse complement strand
CGGCTCTGTGCGCACTGCTGCTCAAGCCGAAGGTCAGGGGGACCGGCCCGCTGCAGAAATTCTATGATTGGTTCAACCGGGTTTTCGGCCGGGCTACTGACGGCTATGTTTCAATCTGCGGCACCGCCATCAGAAAGAGCAAGACGAGCCTGCTTCTCCTCGTCGGCGTGACCATCCTCACCGGTTTGGCGGGCAAGTCCATTCCAACCGGCTTCCTTCCCGACGAAGACCAGGGCTTTATCTTCGCCGCAATCCAGCTCCCCAACTCCGCTTCGCAGCAGCGGACCAGTGAAGTGGCCCGTCAGGCCGAAGAGATCATCATGAAGACGCCGGGGGTCGAGTACTGCTCAACGGTTGTCGGCTATAGCATGCTCAGCCAGGTCTCCAACACCTACAGCGCCTTTTTCTTCATTTCCCTGAAGGAATGGAAGGAGCGCAAGGCTCCGGAGGAACAGTACGAGGCGATCAAGGCCTCTCTGACGAAAACGATGGGCGGGCTTCCGGGCGCCATCGGCTTCCCCTTCCCGCCACCCGCCATCATGGGTATCGGCACCTCGGGCGGGGCCACCTTCATGCTGCAGGACAAAGCCGGCAAGGACGTTGCTTTCCTGGCCGAGAATACGCAGAAATTCATCGAAGCGGCCAGGAAAAGACCTGAACTGGGCCGGGTCACCACCACCTTCCTCCCCAGCGTGCCGCAGCTGTTCGTGGATGTGGACCGGGATAAGGTGCTGAAGCAGGGTGTTGAGATCAGCGACGTCTACAAGGTCCTGCAGAGCTTCATGGGGAGCGGTTTCATCAACTACTTCAACAAGTACGGCCGCCAGTGGCAGACGTATATCCAGGCGGAAGGGGAGTACCGGACCAATATCGACAACATCGGCCAGTTTTATGTGCGCAACAAGGATGGAAAATCAGTGCCCCTCTCGGCGCTGACCTCCGTCCGCAGCATCACCGGCCCGGAATTCACCACGCGCTTCAACCTCTACCGCTCGGTCCAGATCAACGCCACGGCCTCCCAAGGCTTCAGTTCGGCACAGGCCATGCAGGCTCTGGAGGAGGTCTTTGCCGAGACCATGCCGTCGGAAATGGGCTTTGATTACAGCGGTATGTCGTTCCAGGAAAAGAAGGCCCAAAAGGGTGTGTCGCCGATGGCGATCTTCGCCTTCTCGTTCTTCTGCGTCTTCCTGATTCTGGCAGCTCAGTACGAGAGCTGGTCACTGCCGTTCTCGGTCCTCCTCGCCACCCCTGTCGCCATATTAGGCGCCTTTGCTGGCTTACTCTTCGGTTCGTTTGAGAACAACATCTACGCTCAAATCGGTCTGGTCATGCTCATCGGTCTGGCGGCTAAGAATGCTATTTTGATCGTCGAGTTCGCCAAGATGGAATACGAAAAAGGAAAACCGCTGGTCGAGGCCACCCTTGAGGGGGCGCGCCTCCGTCTCCGGCCTATCCTCATGACCTCATTCGCCTTTATCCTCGGTTGCGTGCCTCTGGCCATCGCCAGCGGGGCCGGAGCCATCAGCCGTCAAGTTATGGGATACACCGTTATCTTCGGGATGTTGGCGGCCTCCTTCATCGCCATATTCCTCATTCCGGTCACCTTTTAT
>CAIMMA010000019.1 GCA_903842475.1 uncultured bacterium | reverse complement strand
CTTCCTGATTCGGAATACGGGCTTCCAGAAACTGCCGAAAATGCTTGGCCAGGTCTTGCAAAGGCAGTTCCGAGGACAGCAGAAGACCTTTCATTTCCTTGGCCCCTTCCTCAATATACCAGGAGAGCAAATCTCCTGGTACCGGGGTCTTGACAAGGCATGGCCCACCTTCCATCACTGACTCGTAATAGGTGCCTCGATAGAGGGGTATGTATTCGGGGTGGCTGTCCGTTTTGTAGAGAAAAGCAAAAATATCATCAAATCGGGCACCATCAAGCAGCACATACACATTCTGCTCATGGTGCTGCAATGCAGAATAGATTTTGTCAACGGACGATAATGCTTCAACCTTCATGACTTGTCCTCCTCACCGGGCGCATATTTTTTGCAGAATGGCGAACCTGACGCCGCCTTTAACGCGCACAGCTGGCATGCCGGCGCCTGGGCTACTTCGGTCACCACGCTTCCCAGCGGCAGCAAGGGGCTGGCCCCGCTGCCGATGCCGGGGCTGCCCGAACCGACATGGACGATCGGGCTGGTGGTGATGCCGGCGGGGGTAATACGGATCCAGTGCCCGCCAACTATGATGGTTATCTCCATGCCCGCTTCAAAAACGATCTTCCCACCCGCCCTGATGTGCAGCTCATCACCCACCCTGGCCAGCCATTTGTCATCGATAACCAGATGGCTGTTGCCGTGGACCGTGCAATTGTCGTCGGCGAACAGCTCGGTTTTGCGCGGCCCTTTCAGGGTCTCGTGGGTTTCGCCGTCGGTTTTCACGTAGGTGCAGTGGTCCACGGTGCAATGCTGGTCGTGGAGGATGTGCTCTTTCCAGTCGTTCTTGACATGGAGATTCACATCCTTTTCCGCATGGAGATAGATTTCCTCGACGCCCCGCTGGTCCTCGATCCGCAGCTCGTTGAACCCCCGGGGTTGGTATTCTTCCCCTGGAGTACTCATGGACTTGAACACCGTGCGCGTCTTGTGCTTCGGCAAATCATACGACGGCATGTTGAGTGCGTTGTAGACCCGGCCGGTGATCAGGGGCCGGTCCGGATTGCCTTCCAGGAAGCTGACCACCACTTCCTGGCCGATGCGCGGGATGGCCATGGTGCCGTAGCCTGAGCCGGCCCAGCCCTGGGAAACGCGGATCCAGCAGCTGGTCTTTTCATCCATTTTCCCGAACCGGTCCCAATGAAACTGCACCTTCACCCGGCCGTATTTGTCGGGGTAGATCTCCTCCCCGGCTGGGCCGGTGACCACGGCGGTCTGATCGCCGATTATCAGATTTTTGGGGTGCTCCAGCTCGGGCACAAACCGGGTCGAATCGGGGATGGCCGTGACCCGTGATTCATAGGTCAGACCGCGACCCGACGGCGCTTCCTGCTCCAGCACCCCGGGCTGCTCGCCGTGGTGCTGGACCGCCGCCACCCACCAGTCGCTGTTAACCGCTTTGTTGGGATGGTCGTGGATGTGGAAGGTGTATCCCGGCAGGTAGCGCGAGACATCCGAGGAGGCTTCGATCCATTGGCGGAAGGCCAGTTGACGGTCCATCTGGATGTTCATATACCGTCTGCCCGGGTCGGACTGCTGATAGAGGTGGGGGTACTGGTACTGTTCCAGCAGCATGCCCCGGGGCCGGGGCGCCTTGAGCCGGTCCGGCTCCCGGGTGTGCGCTTCCAGGTTTATCGGCGGGGCAATGAAATTCCACTCGCGATAGGTGACGGCATTGGGGTTGACCCGG
>CAIMMA010000018.1 GCA_903842475.1 uncultured bacterium | reverse complement strand
GGGGCAGGCTGAAGACCCTTTCTTATTATACCCGCTCCAGGAGGCGCTTGACCTCTTGCACCAAAGGCGGCCGGTTAAAAAAGGATAAATATCATGCTTAAGCGTGAATTGATTAATCAGGTTTCCGAACAACTTGGCGATTACTACAAACAGGACATCGCCCAAGCTGTTGAAATCATTCTTGAAGAGATATCGCAGGCACTTGCGGAAGAAAGAAGGGTGGAAATTCGGGGATTTGGAAGCTTTTCAGTACGGACGCGCAAGCCGCGCACCACGAAGAATCCGAAGACAGGAAAAATGATGAATATTCCCGCCCGAAAGACCCTGCATTTCACGATGAGCAAGTCGCTCAAGGAAGTGTTGATCGAAGAAACAGCATAGCAAGAACGTGTTGCTTGCTAAAAAAGGACCGAACCTGTTGCAGGTTTGGTCCTTTTTTTATTCTATCCGCCTCCGGGTCGCGGACATCGCGACGGGGCCGCAACGGTTGATCTTATGCAGCGCAGAAATTCAGGACAGGAAGGCACGGATATCGCCCTTGCCTTCCCGGAGAATTTCCGGCTGCTCAGCCAGCAGGGAGATTACCGTTGAAGGAGAAGGGACAAGATCACCGCCATCGATGATCAGATCGACCTGCTTGCCGAAAAGCCGGTCCACGTCAAGGCAGCTGCACACCGGCGCCTCTTCTTCCTCCAGCATGGCGCTGGTGTTCAGGACGGGATTTCCCAACGCCTCGATGATCATCAGGCAGATGGGATTATCGGGCACCCGGATACCAACGGTTTTTTGTTTGGTCAGCATGATCTTGGGCACCACCTTGGTTCCCGAAAGCACAAAGGTATAGGGGCCGGGCAGATTTTTCCGCATCAGACGGTACGCGGTGTTGCCGACATGACCGAAGTTGCTGATGTTGGTCAAGGAGGCGCACATGAAACTGAACGGCTTATCCTTGGGCCGCCGCTTGATCTGATACACCCGCTTGACCGCTTTTTGGTTGAAGATATCGCAGCCGATACCGTACATGGTGTCGGTGGGGTAGCAGATGACGCCGCCATGCTGCAAAACATCCACCGCTTGGGCAATCAACCGAGGCTGCGGATTACAAGGATTTATTTCCAGAATTTTTGCCATATGAAAGAGATGTGCTCAGGGTAAGGGATCACCGGTTCGGCCAGTCACTTAAGCAGGAATAGGCGAGAAATACCAGTGATATTTATTAAAAACAGAGCTGCAAGCCCCCGTTGCCGGGCACCCTTGCAGCAGTGTTCCCCTTCCGAAAACTATCCCGGAGAGAGGCGCAACATGCCGCTCGAAAGCAGTTCGCCAGACCGCCACGGCTCGCTGCCAATCGCAATTGTGCGGTCTTTTTTCACGGTCGCATATTTCTTTTTACGCAAAAACATGCTAAACTGTGCATAGTTATTATTAATCAAGCCCAACGCCGCAAGCAAGCAATACGAACAACAGGTCGGGCTTTGGCCCGGCTTTTTACCACAGCGCCGGGTCGAAGCCCGGCCTGTTTCGCTTTAGTTAAAAGCAGGTTGCCGGCGCTTCACGGAAGAAACGACCACGGGTTGCATTGCCTAACAGGTAATGAAACCACGCGATCAATAACCGACAACACCAGCTTCATATAAGGGATACGGCCTGGAGACAACCTGCGCCCCCATTTTCCCACCAGCAGACAAGGAGACCACATGTTTCGGCAAGATATTCCCCTGGCACTCACCTTCGACGATGTCCTCCTGGTGCCCGGCCCTTCTGAGGTTCTCCCTTCGGAAGTGTCTTTAAAAACCCGCCTCACCGACACCATCGAACTCCAGGCCCCGCTGCTCAGCGCCGCCATGGATACGGTCACCGAACACCAGACCGCCATTGCCATGGCACGGGAAGGCGGCATCGGCATTATCCATAAAAACATGAGTATCGAGGCCCAGGCCAGAGAAGTGGAACGGGTCAAGAAGTCGGAATCCGGTATGATTGTCGACCCGATCACGGTTTCGCGCAACCAGAGCGTGGCCGAAGTCCAGGCGATCATGCGCAACTACCGGATTTCCGGCCTGCCGGTACTCGACGGCGACAAACTGGTGGGCATCGTCACCAACCGTGATCTGCGTTTTGTGTCCGACGACGGCCTGCGGGTCAACGATGTCATGACCAGCAAAAATCTGGTTACGGCCCCGGTTGGTATCGACCTGGCCCATTCCAAGGCCCTGCTCCACGAGCACCGCATCGAAAAGCTGCTGGTGGTCGACGAGAACGGTCGACTCAAGGGATTGATCACCATCAAGGACATCGAAAAAATAAAGCAGTACCCCAATGCCGCCAAAGACGGCATGGGACGACTGCTGGCCGGCGCGGCCCTCGGCGTCGGGGCGGAGATGCTGGAGCGGGCCGCGGCGCTGGTCAAGGCCAAGGTGGATGTGGTGGTGCTCGATTCAGCCCATGGCCACTCCGCCGGCATTATTCGCGCGGTCGCTGAGGTCAAGGCCCACTTTCCCCAGTTGCAGATCATCGCCGGCAACATCGCCACCGGCGAGGCCGCCGAGGCGTTGATCAAAGCTGGCGCCAATGCGGTCAAGGTCGGGGTCGGCCCGGGTTCGATCTGCACCACCCGCATCGTCGCCGGGGTCGGGGTGCCCCAGCTCACCGCCCTGAAGAACTGCATCGAGGCGGCCTCAAAACACGGCATCCCCGTGATTGCCGACGGCGGCATTAAATTTTCCGGCGACATCTGCAAAGCCATCGGCATCGGTGCCCATTCGGTGATGATCGGCTCGCTGTTTGCCGGCACCGACGAAACCCCCGGCGACACCTTCCTCTACCAGGGCCGGAAATACAAAGGCTACCGCGGCATGGGCTCCATCGGCGCCATGAAGCAGGGGTCCAGCGACCGCTATTTCCAGGAAAACGAGGCCAGCAAACTGGTCCCCGAGGGTATCGAGGGCAAGGTTCCTTACCGCGGTCCGATATCGGAGATGATTTATCAGCTGCTCGGCGGCCTGCGCTCCGGCATGGGCTACACCGGGGCCGCCACCATCGAGGAACTCCATCAGAAAGCCCGGTTTGTGCAGATTTCCACCGCCGGGTTGCGCGAGAGCCATGTCCACGATGTCATCATCACCCGAGAAGCTCCGAACTATCGGACCGAAAGCATCTAACCATACGATTTCCTTCACAAGAGATAGACTGCCATGCCCCTCCATGCCCAGAAGATCATCATCCTTGATTTCGGTTCGCAGACCACCCAACTGATCGCCCGTCGCATCCGCGAGCAGAAGGTGTACAGCGAAATCCATCCCTACACCCTCGACCTTGACCGGCTCAAGGCCATGCACCCCACCGGCATTATCCTTTCCGGCGGGCCGGCCAGCGTCTACGACGACGATGCACCGATCAGCGACCCCGGCATTTTCGCGCTCGGCGTCCCGGTGCTCGGCATCTGCTACGGCGCCCAATTGATGATGGTCCAACAGGGCGGCCGGGTGGAAAAAGCCGAGAAACGGGAATTCGGCCAGGCCCAGCTCCACATCGAATACACCGGCGGTTTGTTTGCCGGCATGGAGATCGCCCCGGCCCACTATCAGGTGTGGATGAGCCACGGCGATCGGATCGAGGAACTGGCACCCGGTTTCACGGTCACCGCCACCAGCGGCCATTCGCCGTATGCGGCCCTGCGGCACCTCGACCAACCCTTTGTCGCCGTGCAGTTCCACCCCGAGGTCGCCCATACCCTGATCGGCACCGACATCCTCCGCAATTTCATCTTCGGCCTCTGCGGCTGCCGCCCGGACTGGACCATGCACAGCTTCATCGACACCACCGTGGCCGACATCCGGGCCAAGGTCGGCACTGACCAGGTGATCTGCGCCCTGAGCGGCGGGGTCGACAGCTCGGTGGTCGCGGCCATGGTGCATCGAGCCATCGGCGACCAGCTGACCTGCATCTATGTCAACAACGGCTTGATGCGGACCGGCGAATCGGAAAGCGTGCTGCGCTTCTTCCGGGAAAAGACCCACCTCAAGGTGATCGATGTCGATGCCGCCGATTTCTTCCTCAAGGCCCTGGATGGCATCAAGGACCCCGAAGAAAAACGCAAGCGCATCGGCTACGGCTTTATCGAAATCTTCGAGGAAGAGGCCCGAAAACTGGGCGCGGTCAAGTACCTGGCCCAAGGGACCCTGTACCCCGACGTGATTGAATCGGTGGTCTTCCGCGGCAAGGCGCCGATCAAATCCCACCACAATGTCGGCGGTCTGCCCGAGCGGATGCAACTCGATCTGATCGAACCCCTGCGCGAGCTGTTCAAGGACGAAGTCCGCGAACTCGGCCTGGAACTGGGACTGCCGGAAGAGGCCATCTACCGCCAGCCTTTCCCCGGTCCCGGCCTCGGCATCCGCATCATGGGCGAGGTCACCGCCGAGCGCCTCCGCATCCTTCGCCAGGCCGACATGATCGTCCTGGAAGAAATGAAGGATGCCGGCTGGTACCGCAAGGTCTGGCAATCGTTTGCCGTGCTCCTGCCGATCCAGACCGTCGGGGTCATGGGCGACGGCCGCACCTACGAACATGTCATCGCTCTGCGGGCGGTGGACAGCAAAGACGCCATGACCGCCGACTGGTCGCGCCTGCCTTACGAAATTCTGGGCCGGATCTCCAACCGGATCATCAACGAAGTCCGGGGGGTCAACCGGGTGGTGTACGATATCTCTTCCAAGCCGCCGTCCACCATCGAGTGGGAGTGATGGAGGAGCGAGGAGCAGCGTCGGAATTCAATCAGCACAGAAGTCTATCCATGTTGAAAACAGCTATTTATGTCGATGCGGAAAACATCAAGATGTGCGGCGGCTACGGTATGCGCTACGACGTGCTGGTCGACCTGGCCAACAACACCAACTCGGTCATGCTTCGCGCCAACTGCTATCTGGCCGAGGATCTGGAGCGTACCCAGCGTGATCCCGAATACCGGCAGAAGGTCTATTCCTACCATAACATCCTGCGGCAGTGCGGTTTTAAAATCATCAAGAAATACGTGCGCCGCTTCAAGGATGAAGACGGCAACATCACCACCAAGGCCAACGCCGACATGGACCTGGCGATCGATGCCCTGCTCCAGGCGCGCAACCTTGACCGCATCATCCTGCTCACCGGCGATGGTGATTTCCTCCGCCTGATCATCGCCCTGCAGAACATGGGATGTCGAGTGGAGGTCATCGGTTTTCACAACGTCAACAAAGAGCTGCGCGAAGTCGCCGATTCGTATATCTCCGGCTTCCTGGTGCCCGGACTGCTGCCGATTGCCGGCAGCAATGCCGGCGACAACGGCGACCGGTGGCAACGCGGCACGGTAGCCAATTTCAACCCGGACCGGGGCTTTGGATTTTTCCGCTATTATCGACTGCAGCATAATGCCCTTCAGTCGGAAACGGTCTTCTTCCACCTCTCCAAATCGACCCTGGCCTCGGATCACTATTTCCAGGAGCCGCACCGGATCTTTGAATTCCGGGTGGTGGATAACCCGGCCAACAATAACCGTTCCGAGGCCTGGGATATCCGACTCCTCAAGGAAGGCTGACCAGCATCCCGCCACAGGAGGTCCACCGAGCCATGACCACCCGCAACCGCTTTCTGCTTGCCGGCGACATCGGCGCCACCAAAACCACGCTCGCCCTTTTTGATGCCGCCGGTTTCCCCGGGCAGCCGGTGCGGCAGCAGACTTACCGCAATGGGTTGTTTGCCAATTTCGACGATCTTCTTTTCGATTTTCTCGACCAGCACGCTCCGGCGCCGACCTCGGCCTGTTTTGGCGTCGCCGGGCCGGTGAGCGCCAATGCGGTCAAGATGACCAACCTCAACTGGTCGATCGCCGGTGTTTCGCTGCAGGCACGTCACGGTTTCGAACGGGTGCAGCTGCACAACGATCTGGTAGCCACGGCCTTGGGAGCGATCCATCTGCCGGCCGCCGATCTGCAGCCCCTCAATCCCGGCATCCAGGAATCCGGAGGCGTGATGGCGGTGCTGGCGCCGGGCACGGGGCTGGGCGAAGCCTTTCTGGTGCACCACCACGGCGGGTACTTTCCCTATCCTTCCGAAGGCGGCCACGCCAGCTTCGCGCCCAGGAACGGAGAACAGATTGACCTGCTGGCCTTTATGCTCCAGCGGTATGCGCACGTCTCGGTGGAACGGGTCTGTTCCGGCCTGGCGATCCCCGAGTTATTCGCTTTCATGGCCACCAGATGCCAGGCGCCGGAATGGCTCCTGGCCGAATTGGCGGCGACCGACGACCGGACCCCGGTGATCGTCCGGGCAGGACTAGCAGCCCTGCAAGGCAAGCGCTCCTGCGACATTGCCGTCCGTACCCTGACACTCATGGTCGAGATCCTGGCCGACGAAGCCGCCAATCTGGCCCTCAAAACGCTCGCAATGGGGGGGGTTTTCCTTGGCGGCGGCCTTGCCCCGCGCTTGCAGCCTTTCCTCACCCCGGAACGATTCATGCCGGTCTTCGCCCGGGGCACCTACCGCGACTGGCTGGCCCGAATTCCGATCCGGATCATCTGCAATCCGCACACCGCACTCCTCGGAGCGGCTTATGGGGCGGCGGCCTTGCACAAGGATGCGGAAAACGCATCGGCAGGACTTTAGTTACAGCACCAAACGCATCCCAGAGCGTTTTGCGGGGAGCGCTTGATTGCGAGACCGTGCCCATCAAGCCATCGGCGGCATTTCCGGCGGCCGCAACGGATCCTAACGGCCATGGACCTCTCCGTTTTTTCCATTTCCCAACTACTGGTCGGCGTGGCCATCGGCTTTGACCTGTTGTCTTTTCAGTTCAAAGAGCGACGGCGAATCATCGCCTGCCTGGTGTTCTCCTGCCTGCTGGTGGCCAGCCACTTTGCCCTCCTCGGGTACTGGACAGCCACCGGCCTTGGCCTGTTGGCGGCCCTGCGCTTTGGAGCCAGCCTGTTGACCACCTCAAAAAAACTGATGGCGGTGTTCATCATTGCGTCCCTGGTGATCGCCGCGCTCACCTTCCACGGGATCTTGAGCATCCTGAGTTGTCTGGGTTCGATTTGCGGCACCATCGGCTCGTTCTCTCGAACGGACAAACGCCTCCGTCAGTTGATGCTGCTGGCCACCAGTTTGTGGCTGGTGCATAACGTGCTTGCCGGCTCGCCCACCGCCGTCCTGATGGAAGGCTTATTTATCAGCAGCAATCTGGTCGGTTATTATCGGTATTATTGCCGGCGCGCGGCCAAGCTTTCTTCGCCGCCTTGATATCGGGAAAAGCAAAGCGGGCCGCACCCTCAGGAGGTCACGGGGTCCGGCAGACGCTCAAGCCGTTGGTGGATTTCGCGGCCGATCCAGGCATCGGTGGCGGCATATTGGATTTGCTGGGGGGTCAGGTCGAGGTTGGCCCAGTTGGTGGTCCGGGCCGATTTGGAAATACGGATGCCGCAGACCGCAGCGGCCAACCCACGAAGCCCCTGGTTCTTCACCCCTTTGCGACGGGCGACCCTGGCCAGATCGACAAACCCTTGCGGTTGAAAAGAGCGCAGTTCCTGTAGGCTGAGCAGGTCGAAATCAAGCGCCACCCCGGCTTTGACGATGGCCGAAGTGCACAAGACCTCCAACAGAGCCTCCGGCAGACCGGTCTGCTGCAGTTGAAATAAAAAGACCTCCTCGCCAGTGGCCAACTGCAGGAGGCTGGGTGAAAATTTCTGTCCTTTCCTGAATGCCGGTCTGGTCTCGGTATCAAATCCCAACACCGATGTCTGTGCCAGGCAATTTACCGCCGCAAGCACTTCCGCGGAGGAGCGCACCAAATGGGTCGGCCCTTGCCAGCGCTCGATGGGTAACAGATTAATAGCCTCTTTTTCAATACGAACCATGGCGATGGGTTTCCCGGCAACTTGCGATGTTAAGAGAGGGAGGGGGCCCCCGTGGCAATCGAAGCCGGTCGATGACCTGATCCGGCATCGACCGCTCCCGGCCCCTGCAAGCCGCCAATCTGCCACGAACCATCCGAATTGCAAAGTCTTTTCAACCCCTCGCCTCTGCTCTCCATCACCTCTGGCCGGTTTTCAGTGCGGATCCTCACTGCTGCGGACGATCTCACCTTCCACCAGGTAAATAATTTCTTCGCCGATATTTTTAGCCCGATCGCCGATCCGCTCAAGATGACGGGCGATCAAATAGAGGTTGACCAGACTGGCGGCATTATCGTTACGCAGACCAAGCTCCTTGATGATGGTTCGATAGGCCACATCACGCATCCGGTTGATCTCGTCGTCGATCAAAAACACTTTGCGGGCCAACCCGGCATCTTCGGCAACCAGGCCGTCGAGGCTCATCTTCAGCATCTCCAGCGCTTTGGCGGCCATGGGCTGATAATCGAGCACAAAAACAAAGTCAGGGGTTTTGTTTTTATTGATGGTCAAAATCCGTTTGGCGATATTGACCGCAATGTCAGCGATCCGCTCCAACTCGCTGTTGATCTTGATGATTGAAACGATTAACCGCAGGTCGCGGGCCACCGGCTGATGCAGAGCGAGAATTTTGAGGCATTCCTCCTCCACCCGGACCTCCATGTCGTCGATCTCCCAGTCCGAGGTCATGATCAGCAGGGCCTGCGCCTCCTCCCTGCTTTCCAGAAGAGCACAGGCTCGCCGCAGGCGATCCTCCACCAGGGTCCCCAACTCGAGGATCATTTTTTTGAGGTGATCGATCTCTCGATGGAAATGCATATGTCTGCTCACGGGTTTCCTCCAGAAGGTTTGCTTAATTTGTCGTCCATGCTCGTTCACGCATTCCTATAAATACAAAGAATAGATTACCGGTCCGTTAAAAAACCATTAGGATACCATTAGCTTTTTCCTTTTTGGTTGCAAGCACCGGGGGACTGCATAACTATGGGCGCATGCAAGGTTCAGCATCAACTTCAACGGGAGCAGCCAGTGAAGAAACCCTCCATCCTGGTGGTCGAGGATGACACCGACATCCAACAGCTGGTCAGTTATAATCTTATCAAAGCCGGCTTCAACGTCACCTGCGCCGACAGCGGCGAGGAAGCGCTGCAGCGACTCAGTCGGGAGTCCTTCGATGCCATGGTGCTCGATCTGATGCTGCCCGGCAAGGACGGCAACGAAGTCTGCCGGGCGGTACGCAATCAGGAAGCGACCAAGGCTTTGCCGATCATTATGCTGACCGCCAAAAGTGAAGAAGCAGATATCGTCTCCGGCCTGGAAGACGGCGCCGACGATTATGTCACCAAGCCGTTCAGCCCACGGGTGCTGATTGCCCGAATCGAGGCGGCTCTGCGCCGAACCCCGGAGACGGTTGCAGCTCCGGACGACTCCGCCGGCCTCATCAACCGTCACGGCATGGCCATCCATCCCGGCCGCCATGAGGTTCGGGTCAACGACGAAACCGTGCATCTCACCGCTTCGGAATTCACCATCCTGGAACTCCTGGCCGGCAGGCCGGGCTGGGTCTTTTCCCGCCAGCACATCATCGACCAGATCCGCGGCTATGACTACAGCATTACTCCCAGAGCCGTGGACGTGCAGATCTTCGGCCTGCGAAAAAAACTGGGCCCATCCGGGGTCTGCATTGAAACGGTGCGGGGCATCGGGTACCGGATGCGGGAATAAGCGTCCGGTTTGCCCAGCTTTCACCGACAACACCTGCCCCGACATGCCGGGGCCTCCTAAAAGCCATCCTTGCAGAGTCGCCCATGCGTAACATTCGTCTTTTCTGGCAAATTTTTCCCGCCTGTGTCGGCATCACCATCTTTTCCATGGTGCTTGCCGCCTGGCTGGCAACCACCACCGGTCGCGGTTTCTACATCGACCATCTCAAACAAGAGATCAGGGAACGGGCGCTGCTGATCGAACCGACCATCACCTCGCTCAGCAAGGGCCCGGAACGGCAGCTGCAGGAATTCGTCCGCCAAACCGGCAGACGTGCGGCCACCCGGATTACGGTCATCGATGCCGATGGCATGGTTCTAGCGGATTCAAACGAGGACCAGGCCCTGATGGACAACCATGGCAAGCGGCCGGAGGTGGAACCGGCCTTGGCTGGCGAGACTGGTTTTTCCGTGCGCCGCAGCAAAACGATCGGCGAGTCGATGCTCTATGCGGCCATCCCGGTGGCACTGCAAGGAATCGACCGCCGGGGGGCCCTGCGCCTTGCCATTCCCACCGTTTCGACCGAAGCGATGCTCTCGGCCCTGCAATGGAAGCTTTTCGGGATCGGCCTGGCGGTGGTCGGCCTGGCGGCGCTGCTTTCCCTCTGGGGCGCCCGTCGGATCAGCCGCCCTCTGGAAGAAATGAAACGTGGAGCCGAACAGCTGACCAGTGGCCGCATCGACCAACTGGTGAAGATCAAGAGCGATCACTTGTCCATGGAAATGGCCGGGTTGGCCGGCTCGATCAACCAGATGGCGGAACAGATCAACCGGCGTATCCAGATCATCATCCAGCAGCGCAACGAGCTGGAGGCGGTCTTTTCCAGCATGGCGGATTCGGTGGTGGCCATTGACGCCGACAAAAAAATCATCCGCATGAATCAGGCCGCCGCCGTCTTGTTCGGACTGCCGCCCGAGGTGGTCAAGGGTAAGGATGTGCTGGGCGTGATCCGCAACGGTGCCCTCCTGGAGATGGTCGATTGCACGCTCACCCGCAACATCCAGCAGGAACAAAAAATCGCCCTGTTCAACGGCACCGATCCGATCCTCCTCCAGACCCACGCCGTGCCCCTGCGCGACGAGGCCAACCGGAGCATCGGCGTGCTGCTGGTGATGAACGACCTGACCAAGCTCAACCGCCTGGAAAACATCCGCCAGGAATTTGTCGCCAATGTCTCCCATGAACTGAAGACCCCGATCACCGCGATCAAGGGCTATGTCGAAACCCTGCTGGACGGAGCGCTCGACGACCGGGACAACGCGCAGCGCTTCCTGGGCATCGTCGCCCGCCAGGCCAACCGGCTGGATGCGATCGTCGACGACCTCCTGATCCTGTCCCGCATCGAAAACAACCGCACCCAGGAACAAATCGAACTGCTGACCGGCGAGGTCGGGCCGGTACTGGAGAGCGCGCTCCAGACCTGCGCCGTCCATGCCGATGCCCGCAATATCATTGTGCAGATCGAATACGACGAGGCACTGCTTGCGCCTCTCAACCAACCGCTCCTGGAACAGGCGGTCATCAACCTGCTGAATAACGCCATCAGCTACAGCCCGGAAGGGTCGCTGATCACCCTGCGCTGTTGCGGCAGCACCAATCTGCAGGGCGAGCATTGGGTCCATCTCAGCGTGACCGACAACGGGCCGGGCATTGCCAGGGAACACCTGCCCCGACTGTTTGAGCGGTTTTATCGCTGCGACAAGGCGCGCGGTCGCGATCAGGGCGGCACGGGGCTTGGCCTGGCGATTGTCAAGCACATCGCCCAGGCCCATAATGGGACCGTGGAGGTGGAAAGCCTGCCCGGTCAGGGGTCGACCTTCACCATCACCCTGCCGGCGGCTAAAGCCTCCTGAACCCATCTTCCGGCAACCGTCTCCCCTGCCGAAAAGCACGGGGGCAGCATGCCGGACGCGGTCATCCCTTTCTGGGCTGGAGGTGCAGCGCTTCCTTGACCGTCACGGCCAGTCCGTTCAGGGTAGAGGGTTTCTTGAGATACCTTCGCACGCCCAGCTCCATCGCTGCCCGGACCCGGTCGGTTTCGGCATAGCCACTGACAATGATGGCCTTCTGCTGCGGACGGATGGCCAG
>CAIMMA010000017.1 GCA_903842475.1 uncultured bacterium | reverse complement strand
TAGGGGAATATATCCTGGTTCAGCCAGGAAGGCCAGCAAGGATTCCAGGGCGACAGGCGGCAACCGTTTGTGCCTGCGGAAATTTGCGCAAGATGCCGGAGGCGGGCAGACGCACCCCGGCAAAATCCATAAAACGACACCAAACCGATGTGTTGCCCCCTCAAGCTGACAACCTTGACAGGTACGCTGCAGTGCAAGGCGAAACAAGCAGGGCCAGGTGCTGCGGCCAAAGCAGAATCAGGACACCAGCGTCCCGGTTGCGATGAGGTTGCAGGTGTCACCAAAACTTAAGGATTTTCTTTTTGACTCAGCGGGTTACTTTACGGACCCATTGTGTTTTGTCCTTTGCGTCCCCGGATATTTAGTTATAATAGCCACCGCTCGGCAGTGGTTTTGGTGCTCAGGCGCTCCTTGCCGCAGGCTTTCCGACTGGCCCCTGGATCCGGCGGCGCGGCACCGCGTTTTTTGACGTTTACCGGCGCGAAGGTTTGGGGGACTGAACCCCGTCCCTTCGATACGCTTCGTTATTCCCTGCTCCCCGATTGCCGAGGGACTTCTCACTGCTCAAGGAGACCGCACTGTGGCTGTTCCCGCATATTTTCGTGTCCATGGAACGTTGACCAAAATTTATTTCTGCACGGTCATCACCTTCTGTTCTCTGTATGCAGCCCAGCCGATTCAGCCGGTTTTTCAACATGAATTCGGCCTGACTTCTCTCCAGGCCATCCTGTTCACCACCCTGATGATGCTGCCGCTCGGCTTTGCGCCGATGTTTTACGGGGTGCTGCTGGAACGACTCTCCGCTCGCTTGATTGTGCGAACCGCCATCCTGCTGCTCGGCCTGCTCGAACTGGTGTTCTGCTTTACCAATAATTATCTGCTGCTGCTGATTATCCGTGGCTTCCAGGGCATGGCCATTCCCGCCATTCTCACTTCGCTGGTCAGCTATATCTCGTTTACCGCACCGCGGGAGGACATCCAGGCCGCCATTGCCCGTTATATCGCGGCCACCATCCTCGGCGGTTTCCTTGGCCGATTTCTCTCCGGCCTGTTCACCGATCTTTTTGGCTGGCGGTTCTTCTTTTTTGTGCTGGGGATGCTGCTGATCTGGGGATTTTTTTTGCTGCGCGGCCTGGAGAAGGACGCCAACCTGGAATACACCCGCCCCCGGATGGGCGAGGTAGCGGCACTGGTCAGGCAACCTCAATTTTTCTGGCTTTACTGTACCATTTTCACAGTCTTTTTTGTCTTTGCCGGACTGCTCAACTTCCTCCCCTTTGAACTCAAGGCAATCAACCCGGCTTTTCGCGAAACCGGTATTGGTTTTATGTATTTCGGTTACGTCATGGGCATCCTGGTTTCGCTCAACGTCCGAAGGATGATCAGCGTGTTCGGTTCGGAGACCAGGGTGGCCATGGTCGGCCTCTTTCTCTACATCATCGGTATCTGCGGATTCATGATCCACGATCACCGAGCCATGTTCCTGGCGATGTTCGTCTTCTGCACCGGCATGTTCATGGCCCATTCGCTGCTCTCCGGCTACATCAACACCTTGGCCAAAAGTCAAAAAGGCATCGCCAACGGCGTCTATATCTCCTTTTACTATCTCGGCGGCACCCTTGGTTCGTTTGCCCCGGGTATCCTCTATGAACATTTCGGCTGGCGGGTCTTTTTATCCAGCTTGATTCTGATGGTCTTCGGCTCGATGTACTGCGTCCACCGCCTGCAATGCTCGGCGGCCGCCATCAAGGCGCACAGGGCAGCAACCGTGGATGCGTGAGGGGGGGGCGCCCGGGCAAGGTGTTCGAGGTTTGCCCTCGCCTTGCATACAACCAAAGGACGGGCCACAGGAAGGAGATGGAAAAGGAAGGATGGTGGGTTGACGGCGGTTTTATGATTTCACCGCCCCCACCCCACCGGTAACGCCAGACTCAGATGCTGTTCTGCATGATACAGATCAGGGTTTTATAGACGAGTTTTGCCGCCAGCAACTGGGCATGCATCCCGTTTTTTTGGGGAATGAGCCCGGTAATATCGAAACCGGCGATTGATTTTTCCCTGGCAACCATCCGGATCAGGGCGTTCAAGGTATACCAATCCAATCCTCCGGGTTCGGGCCGGACGACGCTGGGCATGCAGGCCGGGTCGAGCACGTCGAGATGAATGGCGATATACACCTTGTCACTGAGGAGATCGATGGCATCCGCCGCGGCATTAAGACCGTTGTTGTAGATATCGCGGGCAAAGACCAGGTTGTCGAGATGAATCCTGCCCCGTTCGGCCTTGGTCATGCTGCGGATACCGACATGCGAAACCGGACATTTTTCCTGAATACGCAGCATAACGCTGGCTTCGTCACAGGCAGGGGTGTCGCCGTCATCCAGATGAGGGTGGGCGCCCAGGTGGAGGACGCTCAAATTATTATGCTGCTCCTGTGCTCCACGAACAAGTCCAAGGCTGATGAGATGACTACCGCCAATGCCGGCAACCAGTTTACCTTTCTTGAAATGCTGGCTCGCCTGACTGCTTATTTCTTCGACTGCCTCCAGCGGACTCTGCGGACAGATCAGCGGATCCAGGGTGAGAATGCTTAGTTCGCCGACATCGGTATTGGTCTCGACATCATAGACCGAAAGGAGCTGGGAAGCTTTGAGAATAGCCTCTGGCCCCTTGTCCGTGGCCAGATCGTCCCGGCAGGTTCCGCCATAGGGAACGGGCAGAATAACGGCTTTCGCCTGGTTGTAGGCCGGCTTTTTTAAAGGCATATTAAGAAAATTCATTCGTCAACACCTTTGAGAGCAGAGATTAGGGGAAGCCGCCGGTCGAACGGATCGACACGGTTCGGTCGGTGTCAGTCAATCGTATTCTTTATCGTACGCGTCATCTTCGTCGTCGACGTCGGTATCGATATCATCGTCAAGCAATTTCAAACGGATGGGATCAACGGAACGGATCAGATATTCTGCTTCGCAGTCATTGCAATAGACAATGTCTTCTTCTTCGCAGTAGCTGTCAATAATGATGTCGCCACCGCAGATTCCACACTCTTCAATCAGGACATCTTCTTCGTTGTTTTCTGTATCAACCATTGTTCAGCCTTTGCCTTGGGTTTGATAAAT
The DNA here is from genome assembly GCA_903842475.1 of uncultured bacterium. GTDB lineage: Bacteria > Desulfobacterota > Desulfobulbia > Desulfobulbales > Desulfobulbaceae > Desulfobulbus. The sequence goes on along the minus strand of CAIMMA010000017.1, from coordinate 5,594 downwards.
CTCGCTTGGGATCTAATGCGCACGACAGACTCAACAGATCATCTACCGTTGCGGCCGGAGGTTGTGAACCGCAGCTTTTTCCGCACGTTGATCGAAATACAAGAGACCAGCTCTGTCAATAAAAAATGGCGCAAAGCACTGCTTTATCCATCCATACAGACCGGCTCCCAGAAAATGGCCGCTGCCTGAATTGCCGGCAACTTCGCCCCGGGGTGATAGGCCACATGGTCGATGTATAAGAAAAAAAGAATGGAATGACCAGTTTTTATCATCTTTTTAGCAAAAAAAAAAGTCCAGTGCCGAGAGGGACCCGGCAATGGACTTTTCATCACAAACCCGCTGCCCGATGGATTTGCGCATCCACCGGCAGCATTTGCATCAGGAACGATTTTTAAATTTTGAACGAACGCTGCCGCGTCGTTTCATCAGATAGCCGGCAATAAGCAAACCAACCAGAAAAACACCGAGGCCAACCCCCAATCCGATAAAAAATTTACCCCAGCCGCTGTCGTCAGCTTTAGCCACCGCTGCAGTCTCGGGGGTCTGGTCGCTAGCGGTGTTATCAGGCTTGACACCGGTGGCGGTTTTGGCTGCGGGTGAGGCGGCAGCGGTTTTACCGGCGCCACCTGCAACGGGAACCTGCTTTAGCGCCGTTTCGGCGGCCAACAGTTCAGGTTTCGGCGGCACGATGGTAAACCCCTTGGCAAGTAATTCGGTGGCCTTGGCATCACGGACTTTACGATCCTTGCTCCCCAGAACGATGGCTATAATCCGCACCCCACCCTTTTTGGCGGTGGCGGCAATGGAAAAACCTGCTGCCTGGTAATACCCGGTCTTAAACCCGTCACAACCAGCCACCTGGCCGAGGAGTTTGTTATGGTTGTGCATCATGAATTTATCTTCCCGAAACCCCTTGCTCGCGGTTCCGGTGTATTTCAACGCTTCCGGCCTCTTGGCCAGTTCACGGCAGAGAATGGCCAGATCGCGGGCCGTGGTGACATCCGGCAACTGACCTTCGGAAGGCGGCAGCCCATGCACCGAATGGAAGGTTGAATTCTTCATCCCCAGTGCCTGCGCCTTCTGATTCATCAAAGCAACGAACCCTTCTTTGGAGCCGGCAATATGCGTGGCGAGCGCAACCGCCGCATCGTTGGCGGACTGCACCATCAGCGCATAGATAAGGTCCTCCACCGAGAATTGTTCCTTAGGGTCGAGATACACCTGGGAACCCCCGGTTTTTGAAGCTTCCGGCGTGACCTGAACCATCTCGTCGAGCTTCAGCTGGCCCTGCTCGATCCGGTCAAGAATGACATAGAGATCCATCAGCTTGAGTACGCTGGCCGGATAAATCTTGGCATCTGCATTTTCGGCGAACAAGGTTTTCCCGGTATCTGCATCGATCACCAGCGCGGCAACATACGGATCCTTGGAAAGGCTGTCCACCGGAGCACGGGCCGCCCAGGTGCAGGGAGCCATCACGACCAAGACAAACAAACAGAGGGCAAAACGTTTCATCATTCTAAAACTCCTAAGTAATCAAGCAGCGAATTCAATCCGGCGACCCAATGCGCATGCCGATGGTGCACCGGCAAAAAAAAACAGGGAGAACAGCAGGGGCAAGCACCCTGATATAATCCCTTGGCAATTTCAACAACGGCCCCGAAAGCTCGTGTTTATTTTACGCCAGCGGCTCCCTGTTCTCATTATTCCCACGGGGAAAAGTGCAGAAAGTATGGGTTAGTTATTACCGGCCACCCATTTTTCTGTCAAATACTTAATCGTGGAAACAGAAAACCAGCGCCGACGATGTGGTACAAGTTGCTTTACCTGGGACGCTGCCCTCTGCTTCCGGAACAGGCCCCGTGGACGTTGCACTTGGGGAATGCCGCCTGGCCACGACAGGAGGGTGTCGTCCCAAAGGGGTTTCCCTCTCTGTATCCAGTACCAATGACAATATGTTAAGAATAAAAATCAGGGCCGCACCCGTGCACCTTGGGTGCATCATACCGATTTCACACCTCTCATGAAGAGGGCTGGGCCCGCCAGCACAGTTCGACCAAGGGTACTTCCCAATATTCCCCGTGGCAGCGCGCCAAAAATGCATCTCCTTCAAGATCGCGGCGATACCGCCGCACCATGGCCACCACCCGGGCCTCAAGCACCAGCGAAAGACGATCGATCCAGCCGGCCGCCGCTGTTTTCGACAAGCGCCCGACCGTGATGCCTTCCCTGGTCAGCACAACCCTGTGCCCCTCGACGCCCAGCTGCACCAGGTCGCCGGTTTGCAAGCGCTCGATGGCCCGGCGCTCGGGATGCTGTTCCGGCCGGGTTGCGGCAAAGTCGATAAACAGGTCCTTCATGCCCAGCAGGGTGTATGAGAGGAACTCGGGCGCGGGACCATGGGACGGCGGAGTCGGAACAGCGGCGAGGAACGCACCCGCAAGGCTGTCCGTATGCGGATGGGGCTGCCCTTTGAAGCGAAACAGCTGCAGGGTTTCCCTGGCCCGTGACATGGCCACATAGTAGAGCCGCCGTTCTTCCTCCTGTTCGGCGGGTTGGCTTTGCCCATGGGCCGGCCAGTCGCCGAGCACGAACACATGATCAAATTCCAAGCCTTTGGCCGAATGGACGGTGGTGAGCAACAGGCCGTTGCCAAGGTTTCGCGCCTGCTTCTGCTCAAAAAGGGCTTCAAAGAGAAACTCTTCGATCCAGGACACCGGCTGCGGCGTGCCCCCGGTGTCCGCGACCCACTCCGTCACCAGCCGACGCAGGTTGGCCAGCCAGACGGTATCCTTTGCTGCATCCACGGGCAGCAGGGCCAGCACCGCATGCCCATCCAGCAACGAGCCGCCATGTTCCCGCAAGCGGTCAAACAAAAGAGCGCACTCCCGGATACGATGGAGGCCGGGAAAACGGCTCCGCCCCCAGTTGAGACAGACCGGGACTGCGTTCCCTGCACAGACCGCACGCACCGCATCCAGTTCCTGCCATTGCCGGGCAAAAACCGCGCACCGGTTGAGGTCGAAATGATCCCCCAGGCGCTGCAAACGCTGCAATTCCTCGACCAGCACCTGGCCCTGCTGCTCCGCATCTTGCACCTCCAGCACCTGCACGCGGCCACGGGCCTTGACATCGAACTGCTGCCAATTACCGCCTGCGGGCAGAGTGCGTCGCGCCCGGTTGATTGCAATGGGGTGGCCGGTCTTCATCCGGTCGCGGTTACGCGCGATCAGCTGGTTGGAAGCGGCGATGATGTTGGCGGTGGAGCGATAATTCTCCACCAGATAGTGGATTCGCGCCCCATAATCCTCCTGGAAGCGCCGAATGAACGCAACATTGGCGCCGCGAAAGCGGTAAATGTTCTGATCGTCGTCGCCCACGGCCAGGATAGCGAGCTTGGCCTCCCCCTCCTCGAGGGAGCGTCCGGCCAGGAGCGAAACCAGTTCGTACTGCTCGGCGTCGATGTCCTGATACTCATCCACCAGGATATGGCTGAACCGTGCCAACAGAATCTCGCGGGCCTGGTCACCGGCAAACCCGACCACGTCCCGTTCCCCCTTCAACAGGGCAATAGCCTCTTTGATGATGCCGCTGAAATCGATTTCGGCGTCTCCTTTAGCGCCGAAGCGGACCAGCGAACGTCCGGTCAGCCGCAAGGCCAGGCCGTGGAAGGTCAAGGTGGACACCCCGGCGCTTTCGTTGCCGACAAGATCGCGCAACCGTTGCCGCAGCGCGAGCACCGCGCTGCGATTATAACAGAGCACCAGCACCGCCTCGGCTCGAATCCGCTGCACCCGTAACAGCCAGGCCACCCGGTGAGCCACCACCCGGGTCTTGCCCGAACCGGGGCCGGCCAGCACCAGGAGATTGGTATCGGCAGGGGCGGTGACGATCCGTTCCTGGTCGCGGTTGCGCAGGTCCCCGACCAGACGCTGGTAGGACTGCTCGCTGGTCGGCCGTTCCAACACCTGTTCACGTTCGGGAAAGAACCGGCGGACAAACTCCTCCTTCTCCTCCTGGAAATAGGCGGTGACCAGCTGCATGGCCGCACTGATTTTTTCCAGGGCATGTCGGGCGTATTCATTCATCACATGAATCTGAAAGGTGCGCTCCCCGTAATGGGTGGCCAAGGGGGCGAAATCGGCCCGGGTATACCGCCTCCCCTTGCTTTCCGGCTGCAAGGCCAGGGTCATGGCCTGATTAAAAACCGCCAGCCCTTGCTGGAGTTCGAGGACCCCTTGTTCGTGCATGAAGCCCAGGGCCCGTTCGGCCGCCGCCAAGGGGTCGCGAAGATGGGACAGCAGGAGAAGATCCGCCTTCAGGGCCGCGACCAGCTGCTCCAGGGTGAAAGCGGCCAGCAGGTAATTGGCCGCCGGGATTGCCGGGTCAAGCGCGGCCACGATGGTGCGCAGGACCGTATGAGCCGCCTGCTGGCGGATGGCCACGGTCGCGCCCATCGCCGGCCAGTCGCGGTGCAGCACCAGGCTGAAGCTGTTGCGGCCCATGGCCCGGACCGACAGGCTGCCCTGCTGGCCGGCCAACCCCTTACCGTCGCGGCTGAGACCGTAGAGGATTTTTTTCAATCCCTCCGGAGTGCTGTACCCATGCCCCTGGTCAAGGAGCTGCTGATTGACCCGGCGCAGATCGAGGTTGAGCAAGATGTTGACCTCGGTGTCCGGTTCGGCTTGCCGCAGCAATTTCAAAAAATCCAGTTCCAGGGCGCAGATCAGCTGCAGTTTTTTAGCCGAAGCCTCTTTTCCTTTGAGGTGCACATAGGCGGAAAGGGTGGTCTCCTTGGTCATCAACCCTTGTTCGGCCATGTCGTGGAGGGTTCGGATCACCCGCCGGGTCTCGGTCTCCAGGGGCGGGTCGTCGCCGGTGGCGGCGAAAGCGCTGCCGGCCGCCAGTTCATCGGCGCTGAAGCCCTGGTTGGCGGGTTTATTGATCAGGGTGGCGAGGATATCCAGCCAGCGCTCCTGCTGACGCTGGGAAAGATTGAGCGTCCGGATGCGGTCCGCCGCCTCCTCCAGACTCCGCACCAGCACCCTGCCCTGGAAAATCGCGGTATTGTTCTGATTGCGGCTCAGAAAGCCGCCGCGCTCCAGCCAGGCAACCGCGGTTTTTACCCGGGTGTCGTAATCGGAGAATTCCTCGGGGTCGAGATCCACGGCCTCGGAGCGGATCAACTCGCCGGTGGTCAGCACCACTGTATCGCTTTTTTTGGTGCGGGCCGCCTTCTTGATGCCGCGCAGCAGTTGATCGATATCGCGTCGACTGAGGCGGGAATTGCCACTCAGCCGAAACTGGCCCTCGATGTCCTGTTCCGTGAAAATCAGAATGCAATCGGCTGCCTGCCGATCCCGCCCCGCCCTGCCCGCTTCCTGGAGATAATTTTCCAGCGAACCGGGGATATCGGCATGGATGACCATTCGCACGTCTTCTTTGTCGATCCCCATGCCAAAGGCATTGGTGGCGCAGATGATCGGCACCGTGCCGTCGACAAAGGCATCCTGCACCCGTTTTTTCACGGAGGGCTGCAACCCGGCATGAAAGGCTTCGGCCGGCAAACCCTCGGTCTGGAGAAATTCGGCCAG
>CAIMMA010000016.1 GCA_903842475.1 uncultured bacterium | reverse complement strand
CCCTCCGGATAGGAGCGCAGGATTTCCATGCACCCGGCGGTAAGGGCCGACAGGAAAGCCGCCACCGGCCTGGCGATGGTCAGGATCGGATCGAGCAGGGCCCAGGAAATGGCAATGGAGTCGACCCCCGACTCGGGTGTGGAGATAAGGAAGGCTGTGGTTGCCCCATTGTTGGCCCCCTGCTTTTTCAACTGGGCCGCGGCCGGCAGAACGCCGCAGGAACAGAGCGGAATGGGCACACCGAGCAGAGCCGCCTTGAACACCGAGGTGAACTTGCCTTGCCCCAGATGGGCGGCCACATAATCCGGCGAAAGGAAAACTTTGAGCAGTCCGCCGACGGCCAGACCCATAAGGATGTACAGCGATGATTGTTCGAGCAGATTCCAGGCCACAAGGGCCACATCAGTTGCAAAGGTCATGATCATTGCACGCAAAAAAGGTTATTCCCTGATATGCTCAAGGGCGATATGGATCAGGGCATGAATATGGTCGTCGTTGAGCCGGTAGTAGAGCACCGGACCCTGGCGCCGGTTATCGACCAGCGCCATCTGGCGAAGCAGCCGCAGCTGGTGGCTGACCGCCGATTCCGAACTGTTGAGCAGGGCTGCCAAATCGCAGACACACATTTCGCCTTCGCCCAGAGCCCACAAAATCTTCAACCGATTCGGATCCCCCATGGTCTTGAACAGCGCCGCCATCCTGTTGTTTTCTTCGGAGGCCAGCGCTGCATGGCGAGCCGTCTCGATCCGATCTTTATGGATGCACCGCACATTGCATCGATCCTGGGCTTCCCGGTTACCTGGTAGTATAATCATCAAATCTCCACATATGAACATATATTCATATAAAAACTTACCTACTGATACCGTACCCGTATGCGTCTGTCAAGTGTCCGCTGCATCCCAGGTTGGCGGCTGTTGCCCAAACAAGAATACACTGCCTCCGAAAAACAGCCTGCAATCATTTTATAATTGGTCCGGTGACCTGGAGCGAATCCAGACAGGGAGGAAAAAATGCAAACAAAGCGATTGCTGGCGACGGCCCTCGTTAACCACGCTGCCCACGCCGCTTTCTCGGCCAACATAGTGGAAGCGGTTTATCCAACAACATCGCCACCCAATTGACGGATGCCGGCTATCCTTTTCATGGAGGCGGCAGCCTGGAATCGCCAGGCAGTTGGCCCGGGCCAGGGGTATCAGACGACCATTACCGCTGGCCCGCCCTGACGCTGGCCAATAACGACCTGGCGAGGGTTCCGCCGGGTGGCGAACTCCAGGTCCGGCAGGTGTTCGAGGACAGAGACACCCCCCGGCCACGGGTATCGAACCAACCCTCTCAAGGGGACTATGCGCGCAGTTCGCGCTTTCCTTGCAAACGCTTCGGCCTCAATTTTTTTATTCCATAACACGGATCCAGTCGTCGCTGCAGATCCCTGGCCGACTAGCTCCACCAAATGATCCGTTTGGCCGGATTACCGAAAGACTCGAATGAATCTCCCGATTCCCGCAACACATCGTCAAGATCCTTGAGGGTAAACGTATACCCATCGCTCGTTGCCAAAGCGATGAACTCCTCCTTGGTCTTTAAGGCGTCGTAGCGCATCCGGAATTTTTCGTCAGCACCGCCTGCAATTAACAATTCTTCCACATTTTTTTTTGACATGTCGTTCTCCGTCGATTGATATTCCTGGGACTACTGGCTGCTTTTCCTGTGGGTTGGAGCGACACCTGACGGCAAGAATTGGCTCGACAGATGCCCTGCCGATATAAAGCAACAATCGATCCACCCTTGCGAGCCGCCCTGAAAATATCGGTAACGACTTGTACTTTCGACATAAAGCGACAGCACCTCTTTCGTTTCGGCAAAGTGAACCGCTCAGCATTCGTTCTAATCCGACAAAAACGTAGACCGATGTCACAAAATATTCTTTTTTGCAGAAATGCAGACAAGAGAACAAAAAAAGGAACAAGCCGATAGCAACAAATTGGAATACCAAAAAGCATTTGCAAGCGGAGTATATCTGGAAGGGGGGGAGCAAGAAGCCGACAACGCGTCAAAGATCGATAGGGACGGTGGCTCTCAAAAACTGCGGAGTATTGCCGGGCGGTTTTATT
>CAIMMA010000015.1 GCA_903842475.1 uncultured bacterium | reverse complement strand
GCCTTGCCGCCGCTCAGCGTTTTCACCGTCACCAGCTTGCGGTCGATCAGCGGCAGGTGCAGCAGGCCATTCTTCGGCCAGGTCATCACAAAGAGAGTGATGCGATTGCCTTTGCAGGTCGAAACACCCCATTTGCCGGGCTTGAAGGGGCCGCCACGCGTGCCATAAATGGCATCGCCATACTTTGCGACAAATGCCCCCATCTCCTTCAACCGTTCAACCTGGCGCGCCTCGATCCGGCCATCTGGCTGCGGCCCGACATTGAACAGCAGGTTGCCATCGCCGCCAACCGTGTAAAGCAGCGACTGCACGCATTGTTTCAGCGATTTCATTTTGTCGTCCGGCTTCCAGGCCCACTGATTGCAGATGGTCATGCAGGTTTCCCAGGGACGATCCCGGCTGAATCCGCCGATCTCCTGTTCCGGCGTATCGTAATCGCCGACAAAACCGGTGGCGGTGACTCCCTTCATGCCGGCCCGCCCCTTGTCAACCCGGTTGTTGACGATGATGTCAGGCTGCAGCTTGCGGAGATAATTGTACAGGTCGACACCGCGCTCGTGGGTCCAGGGAGCTTCCCACTCGCCGTCAAACCAGACCAGGCCCAGTGGACCGTAATTTCTGATCTGCTCGGCCAGCTGATCCTTCAGATACTGGTTGAATTTCTCCATATCGGCATGCGGTTTGCCCTTGATCCCGGTCTCGTTGCCGACCGGATAAAGCGGATGCCACCAGTCACAGATCGAGTAGTACGAGCAATAGACAATCCCCTGTTTCCGGCAGGCGGCCGCCAGTTCCTTGACCACATCGCGCCGGAATGGCGAATTCATGATGTTGTAATCCGTGTACTTCGTATCCCACAGACAGAAGCCATCATGATGCCGGGTCGTCAGCACGATGTATTTCATCCCGGCCGCCTTGGCGACCGCCACCCATTCGTCGGCATTGAAACTGACCGGATCGAACTGTTTGTAGAGGCTGTCGTAAACCGCCGTGCCCATCCCGTCGCGCGACCAGCCGATCTCAGTCCCCTTCAGACTCACCGGTCCCCAGTGGATGAACATGCCAAAACGGGCTTCGCGCCACCACGCCATCCGCTGGTTGAACTGTTCCGGAGTCTCGGCCACGGGCTTCGGCGCCGGCACTGCCGCATCAGCCGCCCGCGAACCGACCGGCAACAGCCCGGCACCCAGCAGCAGAACCGGCAGACAACGGCAAAGCAAAGATGAACTCATGATCGACCTCCATGATTTTCAATAAAACGCCCCCTACCGTATCGGCAAAACCCTCGCACGGCAAATGGGACTGGAGATTATCGCTGGAGAGCGGCCATCGGGAAGACGGCGCATGGAACCATCGGCCGCACGTATTCCCGCCCCCCCGGCCGGCCAGAACAACCCGAAATGGGAGAAAAATCGCGATTTTTATGAAAAACGTGTATGGTCGAAAGAAATATAAACCAGTCTTGTTTACTTTATCTCTGCAGCCCGATGTCACCGGGCAAGGAGGTTATCGATGACGAAGATGTGTCCGCGCGCCGATCCCAACGATCCGCGCAATGCCGAGGTGGTTGAGCTCCCCGGTCCTTGTGGCGAGCTGGTCGAGTTCTGGAAAGGCGACGAAGTCCGTCCCTGTCCGAAATGCGGGAAGAGGATCTCGCGCAAAGACGCAGAGACGCAGGGAAAGGGAAATTAGGCTGAAGCTGTTTAGGCTGAAGGCTCTAGGGGATCCCCCAATCCCCAATCTCCAATCCCCAATCCCCAATCTCCAAGGAGGCCCGTCATGGGAAAGTGTCCGGGAATGGATCCCAGTCATTGGAAGATCACCGACATCGCCGAGCACGAATGTGCCTGCGGCACCAGGCTCGAATTCTGGAAGGATGATGTCAAACGGGTGTGCCCGGACTGCGGCCGAACCGTCTTCAATCCCGGCATCGGGAATGTCTGCCTCTCCTGGTGCGAACGGGCTGTCGAATGCCTGGGCAACATGGATATCGAGGAATGGAAAGCCAAGGTTAAATCAGGCGAGCTCAAACCCAAACCGCCGCCCAGCACCGATGCCGGAAAATGCGGCAAGACTGAATAGAACGGGTCTGAGGGGCTACGGGGTTGCGGGTCTACGGGGTTGCGGGTCTGCGGGTCTGCGGGTCTGCAATTCATAATTCGTAATTTGTAATTCATAATTGCCAGCCTGCGGGTCTGCGGGTCTGAGGGTCTGCGGGCGGGATGTCTCGTCTGTGTTTGTCCGTGCAGGTCTGTGTCTGTCCGTGTGTCCGTGTTCTTGTCCGTGTTCGGGTCTGCGGGTCTGCGGGGCTACGGGTCTGCGGGTCTACGGGTCTACGGGGCTGAGGGGCTG
>CAIMMA010000014.1 GCA_903842475.1 uncultured bacterium | reverse complement strand
GGCCTGTTCCCAGCAGGAACGGGTCAGGTCGGCCCCGGAAAATAGGGCGGCAACAAGGTTGGTCTCCTTGCTGGCCCGTGAGGCGACCAAGATGGCTTTGCTGAAATCAGCGCCTGTGCCCTGTGCTCCATCAAAGGTTGCCTGGCAGGCGTCTGTTTCGCTGAAGCAGGCGTGATCAAGGGTCGCGTCTGAGAAATCAGCCGCCGTGATCACTGCCCGGTGCAAATTGGTGCCTGTCAGATCGGCCTTGGAAAAATTGGTTTTGACTGCGGTCGATCCGGTAGCCTTGCATTCCTTAAGGGAGGCCTCGGCAAAAAGCGCCCCGGCAAGACAGGCCGTGGCAAGATCGGCTCCGTCGAAATTGCATCCGGTAAAATCGCCTTCCGAAAGATTGGATCCTTGCAAATCCACCAGCGAAAAGTTGGCGCCAACGGCCTGAACCCGCATCAGGTTGGCCTGGGCCATGCGCGCCCCGCGGAAATCCGCATCGGCCAGCACCGCATCGGTAAATAGGGCTCCAGTGAGAATCGCAGCGGTAAAGGTGGTGTTGGCCAGCATGGCTCCTGAAAAATCTGCCCGGGCAAGATTCCGGCCGCTGAAATCCATGCCGCTCAGGTCAAGCCCGCACAGCTTTTTGCCCAGGGCATGCCGCTTCATCACCGCATCAACGGAATCGAGGGCTTCTTCGGTTTGATCAGCAACGGGCGGCGCAACCGGTTCCTTCTCCTCTTCCAATGGCGCCGGAGCAGCAGCTTCGGCTGCGGGCGGCAAAGCGGACGCCAAGCTGGTCAGCCCGGCTATGATCGTAGTGAAGTCCAGCGAGGCGGGATCGATGCCGGGCACTATTTCGGCCGCTGCTTCCTGGAGGTTGACGCCGGATTTCAGCAGTCGCGCTTCGATGCCGAAAAGCGCGTCCGTCAAGGCTTTGAGCTCTTGTTGAGGATCCTTGGGAGCCGCCTGTGGGGGCAGGTATTTTTTCAGGGCATCCTCCTTGGAAACACCCAGTTTTGCGAAAACTGCGTCGGCCTGCTGGTGGGCATCCGCAATTATCTTGTCCAATTCAAGCTGGCTTGGCGCAACCGTTGGTTCGGGCTTGGGCATGACCTTTGCCAGGGCCTGCTCGCGGGTTATCCCCAATCTGGCGAAGACGGCATCGGCCTGGGCATTGCCCTGGGCAATCTTGTCATTCAGATCCGCCATCATTTTTTCGGCTTCAGGAGATAGCGGCGGCGGTTCGGGGGGTTGCGGCGGCTCCGGTGGAGGAGCGGGCGGCGCGGCAGGCAGGGGCGGCTCCGGCACAGCAACAGGAGATGGTTCGAGCGGTTCCGCCTCGACCGGGGCTATCGTGGCGATGAAATTTTTGTGGTAGAAATCTAGGGTTTCCGGCTGTGCTTTCAACGGTTCCCATTCGGCCATGAGATGCATGACGTCGTCGAGCGTCTCGTCAGTGACCTTTGCCACCCCCCGGAAGAGAACGATGCCGCAATCCGCCCCCGGGAAGAGCCAGACCGTCTCCGGCCGCGCCTCTATTTCGGTGAATGTTTCCTTGCCGTCAACAACGCGGTTCACAAAGAGGCGGGCGCGCAGCCCCGGCAAGGCCGAGGTGATCTCCGCCTTCTCCGGATGCATGTTGACAATCTTGACCGTCTCGTTGCCTTTGAAGAACCCGGCAAGCCGTTGATCCACGGGCGCGGTATTAAAATATTCCGGATCGGTATCGGTGGGATAATGGGGCCAGCGTTTTTTCAGCCAGGCATCATCAAAGGTTCCCAGCAATCGTTTCCGTTGCGGCCAGAAGGGGTTAAGGGCGTTGAATCCGGCCGGTTCCGGACAATCTTTGGGGGACGCCATGAGATGATGGGGGGCCTGAACCTGCGGCAACGGTATTCGCCCATGTGTATCCGGCACGATGCTGACACCCGTCGGGTTTGGCTCCCACCCCGGGCCGCCGAAGGCCATGGTCCAGTTGATCGGGACCTCCCGAAATGGT
>CAIMMA010000013.1 GCA_903842475.1 uncultured bacterium | reverse complement strand
GAAAGCATTCGTCACTTGACAAGCAGACTCCAAATGAGGCTTATTCGAAGGGACTCGAACTGTTGAGCAAGGCTGCCTGAGGCCTGTAACTGCATAAAAAAGGAACATTGCTTATTTTACACTTCAGGATGTCTCACTAACCCCGACCACTTTAATACAACATGCTGGCAGACGGGGAGATTAACGGCCTGATTATTCTCATGCACAACCTTGGTTGCGATTTTGATAACGATCCGCAGTACCCATGGGCTCGCTTTAAGATATTCCCCGATAAAACCTATGAAGAGAAGGAACCCGATTCTTTTCTCAACCTGCAGAAGGTTTACGACCAGTTCTTAAAATTCCACGAGCATACAGTGGGGGAAGAAGGCGCCTATTTGAAGGCGGCGCATCAACGTCTCCGCGATAAACGGCTGGAGGACTTTAAACCTTTTACAGACGACAATATTGTCCGCTCGCTTCGCACCATTTACCCGCAACGCTGCGTAGAAACGCCTGATGTTCCCTGCTCAATATATTTCGAAGAAGCTGAATGGAAAGCCCTGACTACTTTTATTACCAAACAACCAATTTCTGCTGATAAGCCCCCAACATTGCGAGAAGCGATCCGGATGGTCGCCGCTCTTGGAGGCTTTCTTGCTCGAAAGTGTGATGGTGAACCGGGCACTCAAACCATCTGGCTTGGTTTGCAGAGACTGGATGACCTAACCGAAATGTTGAAGGTCATGACAGTTATTTTCCGCCATCCACCCTCCGCGTCCCATATATCCGGTGTCCAGCAAAAATATGGGTAAAGATCAGGGCAAAGCCGGGGGGGGTACCCAAGGGAAATTAATTCAACAGGATCACTCAAACCGACTTAGTGCTTACACTGCACGTCTACAATTTTTAACATCAGAGATAACGAGGCTTGAAACTATGAGTGAAAAACTTCTTGTTGAAGTCGAAACGATTCAAAATGGAGAAGCAAAGAGTGAAAAGTGGGATGTTATAAGAAATTCAAGGAGTTTGTTTACTTCATACAAAACCCAGGCAAGGGAAATTGACCAACAAATACAGGATCTTCTTCACTAAATGTTCATTCGGAAAACGCGCGCATGGAAAACTGGAGGCGAAGCCCGGCATCCGTACCGTTCCGGGGGAGAGCTTGGCAGATAACGTCATGGCGGACCAATGTTTTTTACACTGCAACCCTTTATCAAACAACTGACCCCTCAGGGAGTTCCGGGTAGAGTAGGAGGCTGATAGACGAACCCAAACCAGGACTTTTGCTGGACGCCTCGCCGCACGCGGCTACTACGTGTCAACCGACCGGGTTGTTGCTCAACCTCCCCTCATCAAACCGTGCTTGCGGTTTTCCCGCACACGGCTTTCCGATGTTCTTCACCGCAAGGCATGCACTTCGTCCAACCCGCTGTGGTCGGCACCTTATACAGGCCGTATTTCTCATACAATGACCTGTTGGGAAACCTGGCATACCCTGCCTTCCTATCGCTGACCTTGTGCCGCTTTCGCAGATGCGTGATCATTCATTGTTCCACATGGTTACGTATCCGGGACAACTACTGGCTGCAATTACGGTAGTGGAAGTACCCAACCCATCTGCGCACGGTAGCGTTAACCTCATTCACCACCCATTCAAGAGACATGATGGTTCCCTCTCGTTGCGTCAGGTCGGTAATCCGGTCTTTGATCTTCTGGCAAGCTTTCTTCGAGGGCTGCACATGGGGATAATATCTTCCCGTTTTCCGGCCCTTGCCCATCCAGATCGTGAATCCGAGAAAGCCAAACTCCCCGTCATACGCATTGACGATCTTCGTCTTGCTCGCATTCAAGGTGAGTTCCAACCGCGAAAGGATCTGCCGGAGCACGGCCATTACCCTGGCCGAGTGATTTCTTCGGCAGAGCAGAACTATATCGTCGGCATATCGGACAATACGGGTGCCCAGTCGTTGCTGCAGATTGTGCCGTTCCCAAATCCTGTCCAACAGGTGTAGATAGAGATTGGCCAGCAACGGTGAGATCACCCCACCCTGCGGCATGCCCTTGCGGTTACACTTGCCGCCACCGACGTTCCGTTTCTTGCCGTCCCGCCCTATTTCTATGACCGGAGCCTTGAGCCACATCTGGATCAGGTGCAGGATCGCACCGTCACAGATCCGCTCGGCGACCACAGCCATCAGGTTGGCATGGGGGATGGTGTCGAAATATTTGGAAAGATCGGCGTCGATCACTTCGGTGTAGCACCTGTTTAAACTCAAGGCTACATCGTCGACTGCGTCATGGGCTGACTTCTTCGGACGAAATCCATACGAACTGGCACAGAAATCCGCCTCGAAGATCGGCTCGATGACCAACTTCATCGCCATCTGAGCCACCCGATCCCGGATGGTCGGAATACCCAGGGGACGCTGACTGCCATCCGCTTTGGGGATCATGACCCGTTTCACGGGTTCGGCTTGGTAAGTCTTGTTTCTCAGTGCTTCTTCCAACTCCGCCAGAAAGGCGGTGGCCCCTTCCCCTTCCTCGATGGCCGCAAAGGTTACGCCGTCAATCCCGGAGCTCCCCTTGTTGTAGATCCAACCGGTGAAGATGGTCGCTTCCATTGCCCCGGTCCAAGGGCCAGGCAATCCGTTCACCCATTGTGTAACCGCCCCCTTGTCTGCGCCAATCTTGCCCTGTTCAACAAAAGGCCATCCAAAGCCTTGATACAATAGGCTATCATCTTCTTGTGAATGTCCAACCCGATGTAGTAAAGTGCTCTCATGGAAACCTCCTTGTGGTTTATTTCTAGGCGAGTCTGCCTTGACCTTGCCTTGCCTCAGCAAATATTTTGAACCATTTGGAGGTTTCCTTCAACCCTCTCCAATTATACATTCAAACAGGAAGAATCCTTTATCCATCCTCGTCCGCCACAGCCTTCCCCATCTGTCCATCAGGATGGCAGCTTTGCTTGATTTAACGAGGCTACGTGCAGGTTAATTGGCGTTACGGCCTGTTGCTTTGCCCATTGGCAACTTACGACCCCTGATTACTCAGACGCCGCTCCCTTAAGCTACCGGGACGAACGGACAACTCCCCGGACGGGACTTAAACCCGTTTGATATTCAGTTGTTACTGCGTACGGACAGCATACATCACTTTCCGAAATTCAAGGCGTATTCTGTTTGCGGTCCCCGGAACAGCCTACAACTTTTTTGGTTTCCATCTCGTAGCGTGCTCTATGCTCCGTTTTCCGAGACGACCCCTCTTAAGGCATTATTCCAGAAATCGCTGCAAAGCTTCGGATATATGCCCGATCTGCTGCGGGCAGACCGAGTGATCCATGGGGTAGGTGCGGAAGGCGACGGAATAGCCGCGATCCTTGAGGAATGCTGCGGCCCGGAGGCCAAGCGCCTGGGGGACGACCGGGTCGTGGAGGCCGTGCTGAATCTCGATGGGTACATCCCGGTTGGCCTCGCTCAGTTCGATGGAATCGCTGGTGGCGAAATAAGTCGACATGGCGATCAGCCCACCAAGCGGCCGGGGATGGCTCAAGCACACCTGATAGGCCACAGCTCCGCCCTGGGAAAAACCGGCCAGAACAATGCGGCGGCTGTCAATGCCGCGCTCCAGTTCGCGATCGATAAATCGACTGATCGCCCCGGCAGAAATCAGTAACTGGCCCGCATCGACCTTGCGATCGATATCCATTTCCAGAATATCGAACCAGGCCGGCATGACATAGCCATTGTTGACGGTCACCGGCATGGTAGGCGCATGTGGAAAGATAAAACGGATACCTAGCTCTTGGGGAAGTCCCAATTCCGGGACGATAGGGGCGAAATCGTAGCCATTGGCCCCAAGGCCGTGCAGCCAGATAACGCTGGCATCGGGGTTGCTTCGGGTTTCCTGCTCGATGGCCGGCAATAATTGCATAACATCCTCCACACGGATTGAGGGATTCCTGATTCTGTGCCAATTTTGGCCGTTACTATAGCATGTCGATCCTCAATGCCCAAGATATCCTGCCCGAAAAACAGCTGCACGGAGCTTCCCGACCTCCTCCGAGACAACGATCCCGTTGGAAAATCTGCCAAAATTTACAAAATTTTACATCAAAAACACCAACTGCCGCCTAGGTTTTCCCGCAATTATGAGATATTGTTTGGCCGGTTACGAACTGTTTCCGTACAATTGATACAGTTCGCCACCTGAATACGTTCCGGGCACCGCTTTCTTCTTCCATCGGGTGAGCTCTCACACATGCAACGCTTCAATATGCCATCCCGCCGGCGTTATTTCCTGCTGACGATCACTGTCGCCATCGTTGCCATTGCCGGTTCGTATTGGTATTTCCGCGGCGACAAACGTCCCGCCTACCTGACCGCCCCGGTAAGCCGTGGGGATGTCGAAACCACGGTGCTTGCCAGCGGCACAGTGGAATCGAACAACCTGGTCAGCGTCGGCGCTCAGGTATCCGGGCAGCTCAAAGTATTGAAGGTGGCGTTGGGCGACACGGTCAAGGCCGGGCAGCTGGTGGCCGAGATCGACAGCCTGCCGCAACAGAATACGCTCCGCAATAAAACCGCGGCCCTGGCGGCTATCCGTGCCCAGAAACAGGCCAAGGAGGCCTCGCTTCGCCAGGCGGAACTCGCCTACAAAAGGCAGCTGCAGATGCTCCAGGGCGAGGCCGCCTCCCGTGCCGATTTCGAGAACGCCGAAGCCGCCCTGCAGGTCACCAAAGCAGAAATCGCCACACTGGATGCCCAGATCGAACAGGCTAAAATCGCGGTCGACACCGCCCAACTGGATCTGGGCTACACCAAAATCAATTCGCCCATCGACGGCGTGGTGGTGGCCATCGTCACCAAGGAAGGCCAGACCGTCAATGCCAACCAGTCGGCCCCGACCATCATCAAGGTCGCCCGACTCGACCGCATGACCATCAAGGTGGAAATCTCCGAAGCTGACGTTGTCCGGGTCCAACCCGGCCAACGCGTCTATTTCACCATCCTCGGCGAGCCGGACAACCGCTATCCGGCGGAATTGGTGGCTATTGAACCGGCCCCGGAATCGATCGCCAAGGAAACCGCCAGCAGCACCGCAACCACCGCCAGCACCGCCATTTATTACATGGGCATCCTCGACGTCCCCAACACCGACGGCAAGTTGCGCATCTCCATGACCACCCAGGTCAATATCGTCCTGGCGGAAGCCAAAAACACCCTCATAGTGCCAGCCGCCGCACTGGGCAATAAATCCAAGGAAGGCCGTTATGCGGTGCGGGTGGAAAACGCTTCGGGCACGGTCGAGGAGCAGCAGGTGCAAATCGGCCTCAACAATAATGTTCAGGCCGAGGTGCTGGCAGGATTGAGCGAAGGGCAAAAAGTGGTGATCGGCGAACAGCTGGCCGGCGCCGCTGGCCAAGCCACAACTCCGCAGCGGCGCACCCCGATGCCCAGAATGTTCTGATGACTGCGCCGCTGATCGAACTCACAGGCGTTTGCCGCGATTACCCTTCCGGCGACGGGGTATTGACGGTGTTGAAAGACATCGACCTGCGCATCGCCGCCGGCGAGATGGTGGCCATTGTCGGCACCTCCGGGTCCGGCAAATCGACCCTGATGAACATCCTCGGCTGTCTGGACCGTCCCAGCCGGGGCAGCTACCGGATGGACGGCCAGGAAACCGGGCAGATGGAACCCGACGAACTCGCCTATCTGCGCCGGGAACACTTCGGGTTCATTTTCCAGCGCTACCACCTGCTGGCCAACCTCAACGCCCTGGCCAATGTCGAAATCCCGGCCATCTATGCCGGCCTTGACCGCAATGCCCGCCAGCAGCGCGCCACCGCCCTGCTCGGCCGCCTGGGCATGACCGACCGGATGGAACACGCCCCCGGCCAGCTCTCCGGCGGCCAGCAGCAGCGGGTTTCCATTGCCCGCGCCCTGATGAACGGCGGCACCATTATCCTTGCCGACGAGCCCACCGGCGCCCTGGACACAGCCAGCGGCAAAGAGGTGATGCACATCCTGCGCGAACTCAACGCCGACGGCCACACCATCATTCTGGTTTCCCACGACCTGCAGGTCGCCGGGCACGCCAACCGGATCATCGAACTCTGCGACGGGGCCATCGTCTCCGACCGGACCACCCGTGCAGCCGCCCCCACCCGCGCCCTTGCCCATGAAGCCGCCGGCGACGCCCATCCCTGGCGCGCCCACCGGGACCGTTTCATCGAAGCCTTCCACATGGCTCGGCTGGCCATGGCCTCGCACCGCCTGCGGACGCTGCTGACCATGCTCGGCATCATCATCGGCATTGCCTCGGTGGTTTCGGTGGTGGCTCTGGGGGAAGGGTCGAGGCAACGAATTATGCGCGATATCAGCTCGATGGGAACCAATACCGTCAGCATTTATCCGGGGAAAGATTGGGGCGACATGCGTTCCGGCCGGGTACGCACCCTGCTCCCCCGGGATGCGGATGCCCTGGCCATGCAGCCCTATGTCGACACGGTCACTCCTCTGGTCACCAAATCGCTGACCCTGCAGTACCGCAGCATCAGCGTCACCGCCCAAGTCAACGGGGTCGGCGAGACCTATTTCCGGGTACGCGGGATGGAACTGGCCGAGGGCCGGCTGTTTGACCGCGAAGGCGTGCGCGCCAGCGGCCAGGAGGTGATCATCGATCAGAACAGTCGCCGCGCCCTGTTCGGCGAGGGCAGCGTTAACGTCATCGGCGAGGTGATCATGCTCGGCAAGGTGCCCTGCCGGGTGGTCGGAGTCACCAAAAAGAAGGATTCCAGCTTCGGCGACACCGACAGCCTCAACGTCTGGGTACCCTACACCACCGCCATGGGCCGGCTGACCGGCCAGCAGTACCTGCGCTCGATCACCGTGCGGGTGGCGGACAGCGTCCAGAGCGCAGTGGCCGAGCAGAGCATCGTCAAGCTCCTGACCCAGCGCCATGGCGCCAAGGATTTTTTTGTTTCCAACCTGGACGCCATCCGCCAGACCATCGAAAAAACCACCCAGACCATGACCCTGCTGATTTCCTCCATCGCCCTGATCTCCCTGCTGGTCGGTGGCATCGGGGTAATGAACATCATGCTGGTTTCAGTGACCGAGCGTACCCAGGAAATCGGGGTCCGCATGGCTGTGGGCGCACGCCGCAGCGATATCATGCAGCAGTTTCTGATCGAGGCGGTCCTGGTCTGCCTGCTGGGCGGCCTGCTCGGGGTAGCGCTGGCCCTGGGCGTTGGCGTCGCGGTCTCGCTCTCCGGCAGCGATTTCGCCATGATCTATTCGACCGCGGCCATTGTCAGCGCCTTTCTCTGCTCCACCTGTATCGGCATCCTCTTCGGTTTCCTGCCGGCCCGTAACGCCGCCCGCCTTGATCCGGTGGCCGCCCTGGCGAGAGAATAATTCCATGAACCAACCCTTATCCCCTACCCGTCTCTGCCCCTTAATCCTGGCCCTGCTCCTGGCGGGATGCACGGCGCAGCTCAAGACTCCCTATCAGACGCCCGCAGTCACCCTGCCTCCCGCTTGGGAACAGCCGTCCGGGCCAACGAACCCGGCACCGGAACATTGGTGGGAAGGTTTCGGCGACCCGGTACTCAACCGGTTGGTCACCGAGGCCTTGCAGCGCAACAATGACCTGGCAGCCGCCACCATCCTGGTTCGTCGAGCGCAATTGCAGGCGCAGCTGGCGGACAGCGACCGATTACCCGGGGTCGCGGTGCAAGCCAGCACCGGCATCAGCCGCAACCTGGGATCGGAAAGCAACGAAACCCGCAATCTCGCCGCCTCGGGCGCGGTCAGCTATGAACTCGATCTCTGGGGCAAACTGGGCAGCACCTATGATGCCGCCCGCTGGTCGGCGCAGGCCACCGAAGAAGATCGGGCGAGCACGGCCCTGGCCCTGATCGGCACCACCGCCTCGCTCTACTGGCAGGTTGCCTATCTTAACCAGCGAATCACCCTCTCGCGGACGAGTATCGAATATGCCCGGCGTACCCTGGAACTGGTGCGGGTGCAGAAAGCCGCGGGTGCCGCCTCTACCCTTGAAATTCTCGAAGCCGAACGTAACCTGGCCAGCCAGGAGGCCAACCAGACCACTTTAGTGCAGCAACGGGTCGAGGCGCGCAATGCGCTGGCCATCCTCTTTGACGGCCCGCCGCAACCCCTGCTGACCCGCGAACCGCAAGATCTTGCCGGGGCCGAGCTGCCCGAGGTGGAGACAGGGTTGCCCGCCCAACTGCTGCAGCGGCGACCGGACCTGCGGGCTGCCGAGGCCCGCTTGCGCGGGGCCCTGGCCAATACCGACGCCACCCGCGCCAGCTTCTACCCCTCGATCAACCTGACCGGCTCGCTGGGCGACAGCAGTGAGGATCTCACCCGGCTGCTCAACAATCCCGTCGCCGCCCTGACCGCGGATCTGGCCCTACCCTTTTTGCAATGGCGGGATATGCAGCGAACGGTCAAAATCTCGGAAACCGAATATGACCAGGCCATCCTCACCTACCGACAGGCCCTGTACAAAGCCTTGAGCGAGGTGGAAAACAGCCTCTCGGCCCGGCAGCAACTCCGGCTCCAGGCGGAGAAACTCGAACTGACCGTCCGGGCCGCGGTCCAATCCGAGGAGTTATACCGGATTCGCTATCAGGCCGGCGGCAGCCCGCTCAAGTTCTGGCTCGATGCCCAGGAAAATCGCCGTCAGGCGGAAATATTGCTCGCCGCAAACCGTCTGGCCCAATTGCAGAATCATATCACCCTGGCCAAGGCATTGGGCGGCGACACGGCTGCCGATGCGCCCCCGGCCGACAGCAGCAGATAATCTCCCGGGTTATGGACTTAGCCCATCCCTGAAATTGATTCCTGCGCGCAGGTGTGCAGTTGGCTCAGTGCGGCTCCGCATCATCTGTGCGATTAAGGAGCCCCGCCAGTCCAGCCTGCAAGGCCTCCAGAAGATCGGCATAGGGGAGAGCGCTGTGCTGCTTGCAGCCATGATGTATTTCTTCTGCCATGTCTGCCAAATATTTGAAGCCGCACTGGAGCAGGGTCCCCTTGAGGGTATGGGCCGCCCTGCCAAGGGTTGGAAAATCCTCCCGGTTAAGGGCATCCGCTGCTGACGCAAGATTATCGCTGAGGCTTGCTACAATGGCCAGAAGAACGCGATCGCTTTGCTCGGCGGTCAGCCGAGAGGTGGATTGCAGGTACTCCGCCAACGAAGAGCACGTTGCCTCTGGTATGGGAATATTGCCCGAAGCTGCTGTCACCCCTCCTTCCTGCCGAGCCCCGGCATGACGCATCACGGTTTTCCTGGCGGGCAAGGATCGGAAAAGATTGGTCAAATCCGTTGGCCGGATGGGTTTGGTAACATAACTGTCCATGCCGGCATTCAGACACATATCCCGGTCGCCTCCCATGGCGTGGGCGGTCATCGCAACGATGTGGATATGACCGCCGCGCAGCCGGTTGCTCAGATCTCGAACCAGATCTTTGGCCAGGTCCAACGGTACCGGCAATCGCTGTTCCAAAGCGCGAATGACGGTGGTGGTGGCCAAGCCGTCCATAAGCGGCATCTGAACATCCATGAACACCAGATCAAAATCCTGGTTACGCAGCGCTTCGAGGGCCAGCATACCGTTGGATGCGGTATCCACGTGGTGGTCTTTTTCCAGCATCATGGCAGCCACATCGCGGTTCACTTCGTTGTCGTCAACGACCAGAATACGCAAGCCCATGACTTCAGAAGCTGACGGATCGTTGCAAACGGCGTCCTCCAGAAAGGCTCCGCCAACTAACGGCTCGAGATCAAGGGTAAAGTGGAAGGTGCTGCCCTGGGCGATCCGGCTCTTGACCCACAGGGTTCCGCCCATAAGCGCGGTCAACTGTTTGCTGATTGCCAGCCCCAGACCGGTGCCGCCGTATTGGCGTGCATAGGAGCGGTCTGCCTGCTCGAAGCTCTGGAAGATGTGGTTGAGCTTGTCAGGGGCAATGCCGATGCCGGTATCAATCACTCTGAAATGGAGGGAAGTTTTGCCTTTCACCTGCCGATCGGCAGCTGGATCGACCTGGATGGTGATGGAACCCCGAGAGGTAAATTTAATAGCGTTACTGGTCAGGTTGAGAAGGATTTGACGAAGGCGGAAATCGTCGCCGACAAACGCCTCCTCGAGTTCAGGAGATTGGAGTACCGCAAGCTTGAGCCCTTTTGCCACGGCTGGCATGTTCATGGTGGAAACGATGGTTTCGAGGAGGACGCGGAGGTTAAACGGCCGGCAGTCAAGCTGGAGCTGGCCGGCCTCGATCTTGGAGAAGTCGAGGATGTCGTTGAGGATACCGAGCAGATCGTTGGCCGATTGATACACGGTGCGAATGAACTGTTTTGATTGTTTTTCGTCCTTTGATTCAAGGGCGTGGTGGGTCATGCCAATAATCGCGTTCATTGGGGTGCGGATTTCATGACTCATATGGGCAAGGAACAGGCTTTTGGCACGGTTGGCCGCTTCAGCCTGCTCCGCCCGCACGCGATCAGTGATATCAAGATACACAACCGTCAGTATCCGCTTGCCGATCGTGCCGATGATTCGACCGTATATGTTGCAGTGGCGGACCGTGCCGTCCTGTTGCTTCAAAAGCGCCTCGAAATCAGCGCCCCCCGGCTGGGAGGAATTTGTGATGAGTTTCCTCCGGTCATCGGGGTCAACCCACATCCCTATGTCCTTTCCGCTTCGTCCTTCCGCTTGCTCCGGAGTATACCCGAAGGTTCGATACCAGGCTGTATTCCAGGTTGTCCCCTGATACCCATCAATTTCAAAGGCAAACGCCATGGGGACCGGTGCCAACTCGAACAGTTGGGAGAGATTGCTTTCACTCTCCCTGAGCGCATCCTCGGCACCTTTGGACTCGGTAATATCATCATACGACCCCAAGATGCCATAAATCTGGCCTTCACTATTCCGCAAGGGAGCCTTTGAGGTGCGGAGCCAGACGTGTCGACCATCGGAGGTGGTCAGCGGTTCCTCGTAATTATTTTTTGGTAGGCCGCTCTCGATCACCGCACGGTCATCGGCTTGATACAAGGCAGCCGATTTCGGCAAATAGATACTGAAGTCGTCTTGCCCGATGAGGGCCTCCGGGCCGGCACGACCGGCATCCTGGGCAAAAAGACGGTTGCAACCCAAGTATCGGCCGGCACGGTCCTTCCAGAAAACCCGCACCGGGATGGTCTCAAGCACATCACGCAACATCCGGTGCGACTCATTCAGTTCCTGCTCAATTTTCTTGCGCTCGGTAATATCCCGGGCAGCAGCATAAATTAGATTTCCGGCCGGCACCGAACGCCATTCGATCCAGCGATACGAACCATCCTTGCACCGATAACGATTGATAAAATCCAATACGGCTTCTTGGGAGGCCAGACGGTTCAAGGCTGCCAAGGTGGCCTCAAGGTCATCAGGATGCACCAGGTCTAAAAAGCGCATTCCCCCAAACTCTGCGAGAGAATACCCCAGCGCCTTCTGCCACTGCGGATTCAGCCGGTGAAAATACCCGTCGCCATCGGCAATGCACAGAAGGTCCAGCGACACCGCGAAAAACTGATCCAGTTCCACGGTTTTGGTTCGCAACGCATCCTCTGCCCTTTTTCTCTCGGTAAAATCAAAGATGAGCGATAGCATGACTTCATATCCGCCCAGATTGACTTTTTCCGCCGACCACAGGGCATCTATGATTTTTCCTGATTTGGCAACAAAGCGTATCGGCTCTTCCCGTAAAAAACCGATATCTCTGATTTTTTCACCTATAAGGACTCTGAGCCCCGGATCCTCCCAAATGTTCAGTTCAAAAGAGGTGTGGCCAATCGTCTCTTCTCGGGTATGCTCAATCATCCGCAGCCACTGTTCATTGGCATCGATGAACCGGCCGGTATCGATATCGGATATCACCATGGGGGCAGGAGAAAGCGAAAAGGCTTTGGAGAAAAGTTCTTCGCTCTGCTGAAGGGTTTTCTCGGCCCGCTTGCGTTCACTGATGTCGCGGACAAAGGCAACGTTGTACTCCTGCCCGCCAAAGACGAGGTGAGAAGCTTTAATCTCGACGGGGAAAATTCGACCATCTCGCCGTTGATGCACGCTCTCCAGTTCCCGACGTTGGGTTTTCCTGGCCTCCTCCCAG
>CAIMMA010000012.1 GCA_903842475.1 uncultured bacterium | reverse complement strand
GAGCTTTTCTATAAAGGCATGCAGGCCAAAGACGGCATTTTTATGACCAAAGCCGCGGTTACCAAAGTAGCTGCCGCCGGGAATAGTCTCACCGTTGACGCTGAGGACACGCTTCTGGGAGATGATATCCAGATTGACGTCGATATGGTTGTCCTGGCAGCCGGTATGGTGCCGACCACTGCAACCGAGAATGTGATCAACCTGGCTTATCGTCAAGGCCCCGCGTTCCTTGATCTGGATCTGTTTGACGGCTACGCCGATTCGCATTTCATCTGTTTCCCGTATGAGACGAGACGAACAGGGATTTATAACTGTGGCGGAGTGCGTAAAGCCGAAACCATGGAAGAAACCATCGACGATGCCACCGGCGCGGCCTTGAAAGCAATTCAGTGTATCGAATCTTCCAATCGTGGTGTGGCCGTACATCCGCGGTCGGGTGATCAGACCTATCCTGATTTCTTTTTCTCCCGTTGCACTCAGTGCAAACGCTGTACGGAAGAATGTCCCTTCGGCGCTTTGGATGACGATGAAAAAGGGACACCGTTGCCCAATCCAACCCGTTGCCGTCGATGCGGTACCTGTATGGGTGCCTGCCCAGAACGCATCATCAATTTTGCCGATTACAGCATTGATATGATCGGTTCGATGGTTAAAGCCGTTGAAGTACCCGATGATGATGAAGAAAAACTGCGGATTTTGGTTTTTGTCTGTGAAAATGATGCGTACCCTGCGATCGACATGTCCGGCATGCACCGGAATAAGATCAACAGGCTCGTTCGCTTTATTCCAGTCCGTTGCCTTGGTTCCATGAATATGGTCTGGATCAAGGATGCGATGTCTTCAGGTATGGATGGTGTTTTGCTCCTGGGATGCAAGTATGGCGATGACTATCAATGCCACTTTGTCAAAGGATCAGAGATCGCTACCAAGCGCATGGAAAATATCGGCGAAACCTTGGGATCTTTAGGGCTGGAACCGGAGCGCTGCGGAACACGAGAAATCGCCATCTCCGATTACGATAAAATCCCTGCCATCCTTGACGAGTTTGTCGAGGAGATAATCGCCATGGGACCCAATCCGTTTAAGGGCTTCTGATTACGTTTGACTCAAATCCTTGCCGCCATCTTTTGAAGATGGCGGCAAATATATTGCTGAGTGGTGGCAAGCCTACTCGACATGGTGATTATCACCTTTCATGACAGGAGGAAATAATGTCTATGAACGTGCAACCCGATCTTGAATTTATTAAAGCCATGAAGGAGGCGGGTGGCGACACTTTGAAACAGTGTTATCAATGTGCGACCTGTTCGGTCGCATGCCCGCTTTCCTCCGATGATAAACCTTTTCCCAGAAAAGAGATGATTTTAGCTCAATGGGGATTGAAGGATCAACTTATCAGCGATCCGAATGTGTATCTCTGCCACCACTGCGGAGACTGCACTGAAATGTGTCCACGTGGCGCGCGCCCTGGCGACGTGCTTGGGGCGATACGTGCTTACGCCTACCGGGCGCTTGGTTGGCCCACTGCCTTAGCAACGCTATGCACCTCCGTAAAGAATCTGCCCATTCTTATCGGGATACCTGCAACCGTTATCCTTATTTGCTGGTTGATCTCCGGTGGTGTACATATTCCTTCGGGCGAACAATTTGCACGTGTCGGTTACACCCAATTCTTTGGACATTGGGATTTCCGCTTGCTTGCTAAAAACGTGCTTTTCATCGACATCATCATGCTGACCGCCGTCGGTATCGCCGTGACCTCGCTCTATAAGAGTATTTCGACCTTATGGAAGGGGATGGAGGCGTCTCTTGGCGTGAAGGATGTCCCCTATCGGCCTTCAGTCACCCAATTCGTAAAACAGTTTCTCTGGCCATCTTTGCTTGAAATCCTCGAGCATAAACGTTTCAGAGAGTGTACAGTTAATGCTGACCGGGTCAAGGGGCATCGCCCTTTGATGTTGGGCTTTATTGGACTGTTCATCGTCACCTGTTATTCCTTGTTCACCCAAGATGTTATCGGTATTTTTATCCCGTCCATGCATGGCCCGATTTCCATGTGGAATCCGGTGAAACTGCTGGCGAACGTGTCAGCCGTCGCTATGATCGGCGGTATCGGTATCCTCTGGTTCAATAGAACTAAGATGGAGGAAGCCGGAAAAGCCACCAATACCTTCTATGATTGGTTTTTGATCTGGATGATCATGGGTGTAGGTGTGACTGGGTTGGCGGCTGAATTGCTGCGGATTATTGGGGTACCATCCTTGGGGTATGTGGTCTATTACCTGCACTTGATTTCGGTGGCCATGCTCTTTTTGTATTTGCCGTATACCAAGTTTGCGCATATTATTTACCGCACTTTTGCGATGGCATTTGAACGGTATCGTGATTCCGCATTCATTAAAAACCCTCTGAATCAATAATCCCCAAAAAATTTTTTGGGGATGTGAAAAAAAACCGGGAAGTCAACTTCCCGGTTTTTTTATTGAAATAGGTGCAGAAAGTTATCGGCAATTGAAAAAAACTATTGATTTATATTTTTAATAGGGTATATTTTTCG
>CAIMMA010000011.1 GCA_903842475.1 uncultured bacterium | reverse complement strand
GCGGCAACGGCGACCTGCTCGAATATCTTAAAAAGCACAAACAGGTGGCGGGTACCGGCATCGAATTCGCCGAGGAAAAAGTCGCCCGCTGCATCGAACGCGGCCTGACCGTACTCCAGGGCGATTTCCGCAAGGAAGTCTGCGACTACCCCGAGGGCCGCTTCGATGTGGTGGTGCTCAGCCAGACCCTGCAGCAGATCCAGGATCCCAAGGAACTGCTCATCGACCTCCTCTGGATCGGCAAGCGGGTGATCGTCAGTTTTCCCAACTTCGCCCACTGGTCCGCCAGGCTGCAGATTCTCTGCACCGGCATGGCCCCGATCACCGACCAGCTGCCCTACGAGTGGTACAACACCCCCAATATCCGGGTGATCTCGATCAAAGATTTCAAGCGGTTCCTGCGGATCTTCGGGGTCCGCACGGTCCGAGAGGTGGCGATTAACACCCACCACCACGATTTCAAAGGCCATGTGGTCAGGTATTGTAAAAATCTACGGGCAACCTACGGCATCATGATGCTGGAGCGTGTGCAATGAACCCTTTTTTTCAGGAAGAACGTATTATGGGACAAAAAGATGTGCTGGCAGGCAGCTGTAGCAGCGAGGCGGTCATGGCCAATGCGGTCCGCAATCCGATCCCCGCGGTGGTGGCCAGCCTGAGCCAGGGATTCAAGAGCGGCCGCTGGGCCAGTCATATCGAGCCGGTGCCGATCCCCTCGAAGAGCGAGGTGATCGATCTGATCGAACAGCTGCAGCGCATCCTGTTCCCCGGATTCTTCTCAGGCGTTATTCTCCGGCCCGAAAATCTCGAATATCATCTGGGCCAGCAGGTCAGCCTGCTCTATGAAAACCTTGCCGCCCAGATCAGCAGCTCCATCCGCCACGACTGTTTTCGCCACGACCAGCTGTGCACCCAGTGCGGCGAACGCAGCTATGAAATCGCCGCGGCCCTGATCGACAGCCTGCCGGACATCCGTAACCTGCTGGAATCGGACATCCAAGCCACCCTCACCGGCGATCCGGCGGCCAACAATTCCGACGAGGTGATCTTCAGCTACCCCGGCCTGTTCGCCACCATGGTCTATCGCCTGGCCCACCGGCTCCACCAGCTGGGCGTGCCGCTGATTCCGCGGATCATGAGCGAGCACGCCTACCACCGCACCGCCATCGACATCAACCCCGAAGCCACCATCGGCGCCCAGTTTTTCATCGACCATGGGGCGGGCGTGGTCATCGGCGCCACCACCACCATCGGCGACCGGGTGCGGCTCTACCAGGGCGTCACCCTCGGCGCCTTGAGTCTGCCCCGGGATGCCGGCGAACGGCTTCGCCATGTCAAACGGCACCCCACCATCGAGGACGACGTCATCATTTATTCGAATGCCACCATCCTCGGCGGGGCCACCGTGGTCGGAGCCCGCTCGATCATCGGCGGCAACGTCTGGCTGACCGAATCGGTGGGGCCGGACACCCGGGTTATGGTGGAACAACCAAAGCTGGTCTATATCGGCCGGGATCAGGGAGGCGCAATATGAAACCAACCGCATTCGCCGATATCACCAAGGCCATCGGCAACACCCCGCTGGTTCGCCTGCCGCGGATCGGGGCGATGGCAGG
>CAIMMA010000010.1 GCA_903842475.1 uncultured bacterium | reverse complement strand
TCGCTCTTCCGAGAAAAAGCGGGACATTACCGGCGGCTGATCGTTCTGTGCCAGGAACCATGGCACAGTTCGAGTCTGCTGCGACAGCGGGAAGGTTATGGCTGTCCATGTTCCAGACAGAGACACGTCACCTGTCCGGATGTTGATTATTGTAAAGCAGCGAGCGCCAGCCGGATTCGCTCCATGCCTTTTTCGATAACAGTCATCGAGGTGGCAAAAGAAAAACGGATAAACGCGTCCGCACCGAAAGCGGCTCCAGGTACGGAAGCGACTTTGGCCTCGCTGAGGAAGTAATCGGCCAGGGCTACCGAGCCATCAATGGTTTTCCCTTGGAAGGATTTACCGAAATACGCAGAAAAATTAGGGAATACGTAAAAAGCTCCCATCGGGTTCACACAGGTCACGCCTTTGATAGCGCGCAACGCTTTCACAAAAAATGCGCGACGCGGCAGGAAGGCCTCCCGTAACTGGGCGGGAAAATCCTGGGGCCCGGTCAGGGCGGCCAAGGCGGCGTACTGGGAAGGCGCTGCGGGATTCGAGGTGGACTGGCTCTGGATTTTATTCATCGCCTTAATAACTTCGATCGGCCCCACGGAATACCCGATCCGCCAACCGGTCATCGCAAAGGATTTGGAAACACCGTTGGAGATCACCAATTGCTCTTTTAACCGCGGATCGATGTTGAGTATATGGGCGATCTTCCCCTCGGCATAGGTGAGTTCCTCGTACATATCATCGGAAACCACCAGCCAGCCGTGATCATAGGCCATCTTCGCCACCGCTTCAAGAGAAGCCCGGGTATAGACGGCGCCCGTGGGGTTCGAAGGGCTGTTCAGGATAATAGCCTTGGTTTTGGCGGTTGCATATTGGGCAAGCGCGGTTGGATCAAGGTCGAAATCATTCTCCTCCTTGAGCGGCACAATCACCGGAGTTCCGCCCGCCAGTTGAACCATGGGGGGATAAGAAACCCAATAGGGGGCGGGAATAAGGACTTCGTCCCCCGGATTCAAAATCGCCTGGAAAATATTATACAACCCATGCTTGCCGCCGCAACTGACCTGCACCTGCTCCGGCACATACTCCCAACCATGCTCTTTACGGAACCGAGCGCAGATCGCCTCGCGCAACTCAACAATGCCGGCCACCGGTGTATAACGGGTGTGTCCGGCATCAATCGCCTGTTTCCCCGCCTCGCAAACATGGGCCGGAGTCGACAGATCGGGCTCCCCCACACTGAAATTCAATATATCAGCCCCAGCGGCCCTGAGTGCTTTCGCCTTGGCATTGACGGCAAGCGTCGGTGAGGGCGGAACCTGCAAGACCCGATCCGCAAGTGTGATTTTTTCTGGCAACATCATTGTACTCCTTCGGGGAATCGTTGTATCCGATTGATAAAAAACAGTGCGCTCTAACGCTTTTGGATGATTTTAACAAGAACAAAAAACACTGACGGCACCAATGCGACCAGCAAAGGTCACCCTACGGCTCTTTAAACACCGGGCAGGGCCGTTTCCAGTCATAATTACGGTAGGCCGGATCATCGGCACCGGTGTGGCAGTCGAGACAGAGCCCGACCCGGAGAACTCGCTGCAATTCCTCACCGTTAAAAGGCCGCAAATCCTGGCGTGATCCGTGTTGCAACGGCGTCCCTTCAATAGTCACAAAATTATCAAACCCCGGCGCCCGGCCCGCTGCATTTTCCACCCCTCGATCTACGGGAAAGAACTGCCATTGCCCGGCTTTTTTTACCAAGGTGCCTTCGCCAAGTCCCACCGTTTTAGAGGAGGCGTGGCATTCCTTACAGGATCGCCCCTTGGCCTGAATGGTGTGCGGATTGATGGCAGCCATGGTGAAACGATTGAAGCCCCCTTCGCTGGCCCCCTTGTCGTCGAGCAAGGTCACCAGATCCTGGCAACCCGGAGTGACGATCACCACCTTGTCAGCCCAGACCGCCAGCATGGGTTTCTCATAGCGAATGTACGACCTCCCCTCTTCCCACCAGCCCGGGGTTTCCTGCAGGGTCAGTTTATCGAGGTGTTTTTCCCTTTTATCACGTTTGACATGGCACCCATAACACTGCGGTACCCAGGTGGAATGACAAGCCGCGCAGGTAACGCGTTTGTGCCCCGGATAGCTGCAGGCTTGCTCATGGGGCGGATGAAGAGGCCGTTGATTGCCATCGATTTTGCCGGTAAGCACAAACTGCCCCTCTTTTTCCGACACGTTGGTCAACTGTTTTTGCTTCCGCGTTATCCCAGGATTTTTATCGTGACAGGTTTGGCAGGAAATCTCCAGTGCTTCTTCATAGTGGGCATAATTGGTGCCGTCGCCCATAATTTCGTCGCGGGTATGACAGTCGATGCAAGCCATCTTCTTAAGGTGATGAATATCCGGGGCGACCTTGAGATAAAATCGGTCGCCGGCCAACCGCTGGCTGGACTGCCCGCCCTTTTCATAGGGCGTTCCATAGCCCTCGGCTTCAAAAATACCGGTATAGGAGAGGCCGGTCCGCCCGGAACGGTTATGGCAACGGATGCAGTTCTCTTCCGGAACCTGCTTGACCACCCTGGGGTGCGGTTTATTTTTCTTCTCCTCGGCAGTCAGTTCGGGGATTTGCGTGGTGACGGTATTGCGGGGCGTCCCTTCCGGCAAAACATAATGGCAGGCCGAACACCCTCCCCCTTTTTCATTAAAAAAAGCCGGCGCTCCGGGCAGGTCGTTCTTCTGCTTCCACAGGTGGCAGGTTGCGCAAAGTTTTCGGTAATAATCAAGCGCCAGCGAGGTCTCACCGCTCTTGAGGAGTTGCTCAACGGTGATATCGGCATGCTGATGCTCCCGCTCTCCCCAGTAATACAGCAGGGTCGAAAGAATCCCTCGATTGGTCGCCATCAACGAGTTTTTCACTTTGTGAGCGTCCGCCGGATGACACCCTTCAACCGCGCAGGTCTTGGCAACCACCCGCAAATCGCCGGGATTGAGCACCATGCCCGCATGGGCCTTGCCTTTATCAATGGCCAAGGGGTCGCCAAGATGACAGGGGGAGCAGCCGACCACCAGTCGGTCATGGGCACCGTCAAGATGCTCGGTGGTATGACAGCTCAGACACATCTCGACCAATCCCGAGGTGGTCACGGACAACTGCTCAGGCCGCTTGATGGTCTGCTCACGAAAAATAAGATACCCTATCACCAGCACAATGATTGGCACGAACAGGATAGCGGCAATGAGACTGCGGGGCGGTCGGGCCATGTCTCGTCTTGATCGTCTCGGATAGCGCCTGACCGGGAAGTGCGGGCCAGGCAGAAGGAAGGAAAAAAGAACTGCAAACTCAAATTTGCTGCACCCAAATGCACGATGCGGCGGGTTTACCGCCTCACTCGATAAACCCCTGCACCACCGGATAGCGGCGTCCCGGGCCAAAGGCCTTGGTGGTCACCTTGAGGCCGAGCGGCGCCTGTTTACGTTTATATTCGTTAAACTTTATCCGCCGGACGATATCCCTGACCAACTGTACATCCACGCCACCGGCGGCGATTTCCTCGACCCCCCGGTATTCTTCGAGGTAGGCATGCAGCACCTGATCGAGCACTTCATAGGGGGGCAGATCGTCCTGATCGCACTGATCCGGTTTAAGTTCAGCGGTCGGCGGCCGGGCAATAATGCGCGCCGGGATGACTTCCCGCTTTTGGTTCATCAAGTGGGCAAGTTCATACACCATGCCTTTGGGAACATCGGCAATCACGGCCAGGCCGCCGCTCATGTCCCCATAAAGCGTACAGTAGCCCACGGCCATCTCCGACTTATTGCCGGTGGAAAGCAACAAACGTCCGAATTTATTGGACAAGGCCATGAGCAGATTACCCCGGATCCGAGCCTGGAGGTTCTGCTCGGTGGTATCCTCCGGGAGGCCGGCAAACAGCGGGCCCAAGGTATCCCGGTAAGCAGTCATCGCCTGGGTGATCTCGATGATCTCAAACCCGCAACCAAGGTTTCTCGCCAATTCCCGGGCATCATCAATGGAATGCTGCGACGTGAAAGGCGAAGGCATGGCAACACACAGTACGTTTTCCGGCCCCAAAGCCCGACAACCGAGCACTGCGGTGACCGCCGAGTCAATACCACCGGACAATCCGAGCACCGCCCTGGTAAAACCACTCTTGTGCAGATAATCCCGTACCCCGAGCACCAGCGCTTCTTCGACTCGGGCAACCGAGTCCTCCAGAGCCTGCCCGCTGGTTTCATCCCAGGTGTCGCTGTCAACCACCAGCATATCTTCGGCAAAACCGGCAGCTACGCCCGAGAGCGCTCCGGCACCATTGATCACCATCGAATGACCATCAAAAACCAGCCCGTCCTGCCCCCCGACTTGATTGACGTACAGCAGGGGCAGATTGTTTTCCCGGCACAACTGGGTAAAAATTCGCTGGCGCTCGCCCAACTTGCCGTGATAGTAGGGAGATGCCGAAATATTGATGAGACAGTCGGGAACCACAGGCCCGATCGCGATTCCCTCAAGGGGATTGATCTGGTAGGATTCCCGGCGCCACCAGATGTCCTCGCAGACGGTCAGGCCAAAGTGCAACCCTTGCAGAGGAAACACCGTCGAGGTGCCACCCGCCTCAAAATAACGGGTCTCGTCAAACACATCGTAGGTGGGCAGCAGCTGCTTGCGGGCCCGATAGGCGATCTTGTTTTTCTCAAGCACAAACGCAGAATTGTACAACGGTTTCCCTGGCCCGCTTCGTCGCTCAAGGGCCCCGATGATGCAGGTGATGCCGTCGAGCTGACGGATGAGTTCAACCAGGACGCGATCATGGGCATCCAGAAAACTGGTACGTTCCAACAAATCCTGCGGCGGGTAGCCGCACAGGGACAACTCCGGAAAAACAACGAGATCGCAGCCGGCCTGTTTCGCCCTCTCAATCCACTCTAGAATTTGCTGAAGGTTACGATCAAAGGCACCGACAACCGGGTTGGTCTGCACAAGAGCTATTTTCAAAACTGATTAAACCTATGAAAATAGGTGACCCACGAAAACTGTGTTGTCACCTTGGCACGTATCAAGTCGTTTGAATCCACTTGACAGGGGAGAAAGAACTGCATCGACAACCGACACGGATTTTTTTAAAACCCCTCCGCACCGTCTACAATCTATAAACCCGGCAGAGCCATTCCTACCGGGTTAAAGCAAACTGGGGAACTATTGCTTCACAACGTTGGCGGCTGCCGGTCCCTTGGGCCCGTCAACGATCTCAAACTGCACCTTATCGCCCTCATTGAGTGTCTTGAAACCCGATCCACCGATGGCAGAGTAGTGGACAAAAACATCCTTGCCTGCTTCCTGCTCAATAAAACCGAAACCTTTTGACTCATTAAACCACTTCACTGTTCCTTTCAACATTGCTCCCTCATTCTCCTTAAATTGAGCTGAATGTTTTCCCATGCGGAACCGCGCGATGTTACCCATTAATAACGCCAAGTAAGAACAACATAAGCATCAATACCACATGGCCTACTCTTGCGAGCGAACATAACACTAATTTAATTAAAAACAAGAAAATTGATGCTTCATTTTCCTTGCAATCGGCAATTTGTTGGCATCGCCAGCCAGACGGGCATTGGCCCTGGGGAAGGTTTTCCGGGGGATGCCGGAGGCTTTCACCAAACCGCAACGACCGGTTCCATCGCTCCATGATCGACGGTTATCGCCCCCGCTGGTAGGTCTCCACCGCCCGGTTGTGATCAGCCAGGTTGTTGGAAAAAAAATGGGTACCATCGTTTTTGGAGACAAAATAGAGGGCGTCGGAATCGGCTGGATGCAGGACTGCTTCCAGAGCGGCCCGACCGGGGTTACAGATCGGCCCTGGCGGCAGGGCAGGAATGACATAAGTATTATAGGGGGTCGTCCGCCTGAGGTCGGCTCTGGTGAGGTTCCCATTGAATTCACGAATACCGTAAATGACTGTTGGGTCCGACTGCAGGCGCATCTTCTGGGCGAGTCGGTTGAGGAACACCCGGGCTATCAGCGGTCGCTCCGCCGCCGCCCCGGTTTCTTTTTCCACCACCGAGGCCAGCGTGACGACTTGATGCAGGCTTAACCCGTGCAGGTCCGAAGTTTTTATTTCATTCCAGACATGCAGAAATCGATTGACCATCATCCTGGTCACGGAAGTCGCATCGGTATCCTGTCGGATCAGGTTGTAGGTTTCCGGAAAAAGATACCCTTCCAGCGCAGAGGAATCGATGCCCAACTGTTTGATATACTGCGGATCATGAACCAGCTCCAGAAAATGATCCCGCTTGACCCACCCATCCTTCTCGAAAATGGCCGCCACTTGTTCGGCGGTGGCCCCTTCCACAATGGTGACATGATGGCGAAGGGTGGATCCGTTGATCAGTAATCGCAAGACTTCCGGTGGAGTCAGACCCCGGGGAATGCTGTATTCTCCCGCTTGGAGCCTAGCGGTGGAGCCGGAAAAATATACCAGCAAAAGGTAGCGGAGGTCATTGGGCAGCAGGCCGTTCTTGGCCAGGACCGCACCGATGCCCCGCACGCCGATCCCTTTGGCGAGCACCACCACCACCTCACCGCTCCCCGGTGATGCGGTGGTCACGTACGACCAATACCAGAAACCCGCACCAGAGGCGGCTATGAAAAAAAACAAGAGCAGGGAAACAAACAAATGACGCATGGACGATGCCAGCTAAGGAATAACTAACGCGATTGGAACGACACAGGGAGACCAATCCCTCGGGAACCGGGGCATCCGCCCCGGTCCCCGAGGATACCGGTCATTTTTCTTCTTCTTTTCCGGCAAGCTGCCGCTGATGCCGGCCGAGCTTGGAGATCTTGCCCAGGGTCAGCTCAATCACCTCATCCATATGCTTAACAGGGAAAAAGGTGATTTTCTTGCGCAGTTCTTCAGGTATCTCAACCAGATCTTTCTGATTTTCATCCGGGATGAGCACCTTGGTTATCCCCGCCCGCAGCGCCGCCAGCGCCTTATCCTTGAGCCCGCCGATGGGCAGCACCCGGCCGCGCAAGGTGACCTCGCCGGTCATGGCGATCCCTTTCTTCACCGCCTTACCGCTGATGGCGGAGAAGAGCGCGGTGGTCATGGTGATGCCGGCCGAGGGGCCATCCTTGGGAATGGCGCCGGCCGGGACATGGATGTGGATATCGACCTTTTCAAAATAGTCGGGCTCCACGCCCAGATCGACGTTACGGCTACGGCAATAGCTCAAGGCCGCCTGGGCCGATTCCTTCATCACATCTCCCAGTTGGCCGGTGAGCAGCAGTTTGCCCTTGCCCGGCAGCACCGAGGTTTCGATGTGGAGGAGTTCGCCGCCGACCTCGGTCCAGGCCAGCCCGACCACCAGGCCGGGCTGGGCGCTGGTATCGAGCTCGGTCTCGGGCAGAAATTTGGGCGGGCCCAGATATTTTTCCACAGTATTGGCCGAAATCACGTACGGCCCCTTGCCGCCTTCGGCCACCTTGCGAGCAATCTTGCGGCAAACCTTGCCCAGGGCGCGCTCCAGGTTCCGCACCCCGGCCTCGTGGGTATATTTGCTGACCACGATCTCCAGGGTGGGGTCGTCGAGCTTGATCTGGGTGGTTTTAATACCGTTTTCCTTGATCTGCCGGGGTAGCAGATATTTTTTAGCGATCACCATTTTCTCTTCCAGCGTATAGCCGGAGAGCTGGATCACCTCCATGCGGTCAAGCAGCGGCCCAGGGATGGTGTCGCTGCGGTTGGCAGTGGTGATGAACATGACCTTGGAAAGATCGAAGGGCAGATTCATGTAATGGTCGGAAAAAGTGTTATTCTGTTCGGGATCAAGCACTTCGAGCAGGGCGGAAGAGGGATCGCCGCGGTAGTCGTCGCCGATTTTGTCGATCTCGTCCATCATGAACACCGGATTGTTGGTACCGACATTCTTCAGCCCCTGGAGGATCCGTCCCGGCAGAGCACCGATATAGGTGCGGCGATGGCCGCGGATCTCCGCCTCGTCGCGCATTCCGCCAAGGGAAAGGCGGTAGAACTTGCGCCCCATGGCCTTGGCAATGGCCTGACCGAGCGAGGTCTTGCCCACGCCGGGGGGGCCGACGAAACAGATGATCGGTCCCTTGGTGTCCTGATTGAGCTTTCGCACCGCCAGATATTCCAAGATGCGCTCCTTGATTGTATCCAGACCGTAATGGTCCTCGTCGAGGATGCCGGCAGCCACCTTCAGGTCGAGCACATCCTTGGATGAGGCCTTCCAGGGGAGATCGAGAAACCAGTCGAGATAGGTGCGGACAATGGTGGCCTCCGAGGCGTCGGGATGCATCATCTCCAGTCGCTTCAGCTGCTTGCGCGCCTCCTTTTTGGCGTACTTCGGCATTTTTTTCTTGCGCAACTGCTTGGCGAGATCTTCAATCTCCTGCGAGTAGCCATCCTCGTCGCCGAGCTCTCGCTTCAGCGCTTGAATCTGTTCACGGAGAAAATAGTCCCGTTGACTGCGAGACATCTCCTCCTTGGCATCCGATTGGATCTTGGCCTGGACGGTGGAGACCTCCAATTCTTTATGAAGCAGATCCGCCACCAGACGAAGACGAGCGGTAGGATCGATGGTTTCAAGGATCTTCTGCGATTCCGATATCTTCAACCGCAGATTAGAACCAACCAGATCGGCCAACCGTCCCGGCTCCTCGATATTGTTGATGATCATCATCAAATCCGAAGAGAGGATACCGCGCAGCGACATGATCTTTTCGGTCTGCTCGCGCACCGTCCGCATCAACGCTTCGGTTTCCACGGTGATCTCCGGGGTTTCCGGTTCTTCGATCAGGTCGATTTCAACCTTGTAAAAAGGTTTTTTCTGGAGATAGGAACGCACCTTGGCCTTGGAAAGGGCCTGAACCAGCACCTTGAGGCGACCGTCGGGCAGCTTGAGAGTCCGCATGATCATGGAAACCATGCCGACATCGTAGAGATCCTTTTCTTCGGGATCGTCCTTGGTCGGATCTTTCTGGGTCACCAGCATCAACAGCTTGTTATTGTTCAGACCATCGTTCACGGCTTCAATGGAACCAGGCCGGCCGACAAACAGGGGGATGATCATATAATTAAACACTACAACATCCCGAACAGCCATCATGGGCAGGGACTCCGGGATTTCAAGGTCCTGGGCCTGCTCCCCGAAATCACCCATGCTGGTCGATAATGAATCATCAAATTCCACGTTATTCCTCCTTAAAATCGCTTGGAGCGATTATATTCTTGCTCAATAATCCAACGATAGTAAACACAACCCTATCCGAAGTCAAGGCGGCGTCTTCCTCCACCCCGCAAAGAAGATATCGCTTGAATTATTCCATACGCCTCAATATAGAGAGGCTTGTATTGTGCCGTTTGTTTTTTTGACCGCCAAGGAGCCGATTATGCTGACCACCGGGTCGTTTTTCGATCTCAACGATTGCCCCTTTTCAGACCTGTTCGCCGGTTGCGCTAACGTCTGGGATCCCTTAAAAAAACTTAAAGACTATGTCAGCACCAACACCGCCCCGACCTTTGTGCATATCTGCCTGACCGATGGGGTGCCGCTGGAAAGCCCGTACATTTCTTTTAACGGCAAACTGCGCAACGCCCGCGAATGTATTATTACCTATGGCGACACCACCAAGGGCGGGCTCACGGTATGGGAAAACGGACAGATTCTGGAAGGAGCCTCGGTGATCATGGCCGGGGCGGTCATGGTGGGCCGGAACATTAAAATCGGCAAAGGCGTACTGATTGAATCGGGGGTAATGATCAAGTCACCCGCCATTATCGGCGACTACACGGAGATCCGCCAGGGGGCCTATCTCCGCGGCAACTGCCTGATCGGCAAACGATGCGTGGTCGGCCACACCACGGAAATCAAACACTCGATCTTCCTCAACGACGCCAAAGCCGGCCACTTTGCCTACCTGGGGGATTCCATCCTCGGTTGCAATGTCAACCTGGGCGCGGGGACGAAATGCGCCAACCTGAAGTTTCTGGCAGGGAACGTACGGGTCAGGACCCCCGAGGGCACAGTCGACACCGGCCTGCGAAAATTCGGCGCCATCCTCGGCGACGGGGCCCAAACCGGCTGCAACTCCGTGACCAGCCCCGGCACCCTCATGGGACCGGAAAGCCTGCTCATGCCGAATACTACCGCACCTTCCGGATTACATCCTCGAAAAACCGTGATACGCTAGAATTGTTGTCTATCTTGACATCCTCCAGTGGTTGTCCCTGGCCGCCGTATTCGTACAAGGCAAAAAAGAACGCAAACAAAATGCCTACGGTAAAAAAAATCCGCAGCAGTCTATCCCAGGGGGGCCAGCCGCTCCCGGAAAGCCTGCGGAACACCACGGCGACGATGTAGGTGAATCCCAGCGCATAGGGCGCGGTAAGCAGCATCTGATACACCGTGCCATACACGATGGCCCCCGGATCGGCACCCAAGCGCAGATGGAAAAGCAAATAGGCCAATGCCGTCAGCGTAAATGTAATTTTTTCCCTTAATGTGCCCATATATGAACGATAGCATTGCCTGTGTTTTTCCTGAAACCCTCCCCGACGAGGCGCTTCTTTTTCCCCTTGTACAGGTTTTCGGACAGCTTGTCTACATGCAAGCGGTCGAGGACGAGCCGCTGGACCAGGGACGCTCCACCCCGTTTATCGAGCAGCTCCTGCGGCAGGGGACCCTGCAACTGTACACGCCGATGCCGCTCGGCGATCAACGCCAACGTTTTCTCGCCCTGACCGGAGACATTAAAAACCGCCGAGATGACTACGCCGGTCAGCTCAGCATGTTGAGCCTGGCAGGATTGAGCCGCCGGGAGCAACAGGAAACCAAGAATTCGATCCTCTCCGAGCTGCTGCACAGCGGCAAGATCGTCCCCCGCCAGGAGGAAGAAGAGCAGATCGTCTGGCAATCACGCCTGCTTTTGAAACTCGGGGAATTTTTCGATGCCGAGCAGGCCAATCTGGACTCGGCCCTGCGGATGATCTCCAGCCGCCAGGATGCTCTGCTGGCCGCACTGCGAGAAGAAGAAGACATCCTCCTTGAACCGAGGAGCCCGCGAGCAGCGGCCGGGTTCCACACCGACGGCATGCTGCAGCATCGCCTGAAAGCCTGGAGCCGCCTGTACTTTCACAAAACCGACTCGGTACCGCCGCCGGTGCAGATCTTTATCACCGGCCATGCGGCTGCGTTCGATATCCTGCAAGAAGTCTTTGAAAAGCGCCGGCAGCAAAGCCCCCGGCTGCTCGTCAGCCTGGAGTTGCCGGCCAGAGGCAACCCGGCGGCGGGGGAGCCGTTGCCACCGACGGCCGAAATGCACCAACGCACCGACCTCCTGGCCGCCCTGGCAGCCATGACCGACCCTGAAGCCTCTGGCCTGCCGCCAGGGCCGGGGCTGCCCGATCCCTTGACAGAAGGCGCAGCAGCCTGGTCTCTGTTGGTCGACACCCAATATCCCGCCGCAATTTATGGTCGTTGCCGACTCGATCTCTTCCTGTTCCCGGGACTGTCAGCCCGGTCGCTATTCCTGGAAAGTTTCTCCGCAGGCGACCTTTCCGCCGCCGACCATCTCCCGCCCGCCGGCTTGGGCACCCTGGTCGGTGTACTGCGAATAAACCGCAAGGAATGACGAGTGGCAGCGGGAGATCGAGGCGCGGCAATGGATTCCTGGACAAAAAAAGAGTCCCGGGCCA
Organism: uncultured bacterium; assembly: GCA_903842475.1. Lineage (GTDB taxonomy): Bacteria > Desulfobacterota > Desulfobulbia > Desulfobulbales > Desulfobulbaceae > Desulfobulbus. Next base: position 18,577 of record CAIMMA010000010.1, on the reverse strand, counting down.
GGCACTTTCCATCTCGGCCTGAACCGAAATTTACCCCCCGGGAAGCAACAACCGTGCAGGTGTCCGTTCTTTAGCCAAATCGCTTCGCCAGATCCACCAGAAACATCCCTATCCTGGAGGCTTCACGCACCACTACCGAACAGCAGCCGATGCCGGCGCGGAGGTCGATGGTCATACCGCGCACACTTATTCTCGGATGTTTCCGTTGCTCCATACCAGGACCCAAACGAGTGGCTCAAGGGAAACGAATGCTTCAACCCCAAGGTGAAATCAGTCCGCAGCGTTGCCCTCGCACTCTTCCCGGTACGGATTGATCGTCATCACCGGGCAGCACGCTGTTTTTACAACCTTATCAGCAACACTGCCAAACATGATTCGCTCCAACCCTTTGTAGCCATGGGTACCCATGATAATCAGCTGCACCTTTTTCTTGGTGGCATAGGTCAGGATTTCCTCCGCCACATCCCCGGACAGCACCTTGCCGGTCACATGCACCACCCCGGCGGCGGCAAACATATCTTTACTGTCCTCAACAAAGGTTTCCATCTGCTGCTGGGCCGAAGCGAAAAGCTCTTCTTCAAGATTCGGCAGATTGATGGGCGGCACGAAGAACCCGCTGTAATCCTCGAAATTCTGGACCACAAAAACCAGATGCAACTCCGCTTTGAAGGTCCCGGCGATGTAGGCGGCCGCTTTAACGATTTTGCCGGCATTATCGGAGAAATCAATCGGGGTAAGGATACTTTTGATATTCTGCATGCTTTTCCTCCTGGATGAGAGAACATTGAAAATTATCTTCTACACTTAGATGATAAACCCTTTACAGATATTTTCCAGCACTATTGTGGTTTCACGCCACTGGCATTCCCCAGCAGCCGGACAATTCGACAAAGCAGTTGACCCTGAGGGGCAACGATAATATATTTCAACTGGTTTAATTGGTTGCAGTCTTCCGCCTCAACAGGAAGCGGGAAGGCGTTTTCACCTCTGCCATTGCGGCTGCACGCCTGCACATGGCCCTTCTTTTTTGCTTCCGGCCGGAGGCCGGAGATTGCTATGGATTTCACGCCGAAATGGATCGCCTGGGAGATTACCCGTCGCTGCAATCTCAGATGTGTGCACTGCCGCTCTTCGTCCCAGATGGAAATCGAGGGGCACCCCGACTTTTCCCTGGCCGAGGCAAAACGGGTGCTTGACGAGATTCACGCCTACGCCAATCCGGTCATGGTTCTCTCCGGCGGCGAACCGCTGCTGCGAGCGGACGTCTTCGACATCGCCGCCTACGGCACCGGGCTCGGCCTGCGGATGTGCCTGGCCACCAACGGGGCCCTGGTAACCGATGCCATCTGCCGGCGCATCAAGGAGAGCGGCATCAAAATGGTTTCCCTAAGTCTCGACGGATCCACCGCAGCCGTGCACGACGATTTCCGCAACCAGCCCGGGGCTTTTGACGGGGTCATGAATGCCATTCGCCTGTTCAACGAGCATTCCATTGAATTCCTGATCAACTCCTCGTTCACCAAGCGCAACAAGGAGGAAGCCCCCAAAATTTACAGCCTCGTCAAATCCCTGGGGGCCACCGCCTGGTACCTGTTCATGATCGTACCCACCGGCCGCGGCGAGGACATCATGGCGGAATTGATCCCGGCGGAAGAATATGAAGACATCCTCAACTGGCACTACGACATGGAAAAAGAGGAGCATGACCTCCTGGTCCGGCCGACCTGCGCCCCGCAGTACTACCGGATTGTCCTCCAGCGAGCCAAGGACGAGGGGGAACGGTTTAAACGACGCAGCCTCAAATTTTCCACCGGCGGTTCCAAAGGCTGCCTGGCCGGCCAATTGATCTGCCTGATCGATGTCGACGGCAACATCCTGCCCTGCAGCTATTTCCCCAAGGCAGCCGGCAATATCCGCACCCAATCGTTTAAGGATATCTGGGAACATTCGAAACTTTTTCTCGATCTCCGTAACTTTGCCGGGTACAAAGACAATTGCGGTCGATGCGAGTATGTCAATGTCTGCGGCGGCTGCCGGGCCAGGGCCTATGCCATGACCGGCGATTACATGGGGACCGAACCTTTCTGCTCGTACCAGCCGGGCCACTGACCGCACAACCATTACGACCAGATGCCTTGCAATGCACGCAAGGCCGGCTTACGCCCGCAGCCGGAAACCGGCCGTTATTTATATTTAACCAACAATCACCAGACGGATACCCATGAACGATACATTCCTCAAGGCCTGCCGGGGCGAGCAAACCCCATACACTCCAGTCTGGTTCATGCGACAGGCAGGCAGATATCTGCCCGAATACCAGAAAGTGCGCCGCAAAGTCAGCTTTCTGGAATTGTGCAAGAGCCCGGCCCTCTGCACCGAGGTGACCTTGCAGCCCATCGACATCTTCGGTTTCGACGCCGCCATCCTCTTTTCCGACATCCTTATTCCGATGGAGGCGATGAACCTGGAGCTTGAATTCCACGAGGGCCGCGGCCCGGTCTTCCCCCAGCCGGTGCGCAGCCAAAAGGCGGTCGATGCCCTCATTGTTCCCGACCCCGAGGCAACCGTTCCCTTTGTGATGGAGACCATCCGTCTGCTGCGCAAGGAATTGCAGGTGCCGCTCATCGGTTTCGCCGGAGCGCCGTTCACCCTGGCCACCTACCTGATCGAGGGAGGCAGCTCCAAGGTATTTCTCAACACCAAGAAAATGATGTTCCAGGAGCCCGAACTCTACCACCACCTACTCCTGAAAATCACCGCCTGCACCAGCCTCTATCTCCAGGCCCAGGCTCGGGCCGGAGCCCAGGCTCTGCAGCTGTTCGACTCCTGGGCCGGTATTCTGGCCCCTTGCGATTACGAGCAATTCGCCCTGCCCTATGTCCGCTCGATCATCGAAGATCTGCGGGCCATGACCGACATCCCGCTGATCTACTTTGCCAACAACGGCGCCACCCTGGTCCGCCACACGGTCACCCTCGGTGCGGATGTGCTTGGTTTTGACTGGCGCCTGCCGATTGGTGATGCCATCCGGCAGGCGGGCGAGCATGCGGTCCAGGGCAACATCGACCCCGTGGCCCTCTTCCTCCCCAAGGAACGGCTCGAGCAGCGCATTAAAACCATGCTGGCGGATGCACGGGAGGCACGGGGCTACATCTTCAACCTCGGCCACGGTATCCTCCCTGAAACCCCGCCGGATCAGGTCCGGATCGCGGTCAATGCCGTCCACCGCTGCAGCGGCCGATAAGGTTCCCCGCCCACTCGATCGCGTCGTCATGGAAAGCCTCCCTCCGCCTGTCCCCACGCTCGCCGAATGCGTGACGTTAATGGAACAGTACGGGATGCTGCCCAACATCCGGCATCATTCCCTGGTGGTGGCCCGTCTGGCCGAACAACTATGGGCCGGCCTGTGCGCCTTCGCCCCGGAACGGCCCCGAACTGACCGCACCCTGGTTATCGCCGGAGCCTTGCTCCACGATATCGCCAAAACCCCCTGCATGGTTAACAACGGCGACCACGCCCGGATCGGGGGAGAAATCTGCCGAGAACACGGCTTCGCGGAGATAGCCGCCATCGTCGAAGAACACGTGATCCTCAGAAACTTTGAACCGGACCGTTACCAGCTCGGGTATTTCAGCGCCGGGGAAATCGTCTATTACGCCGACAAGCGGGTACGACATAATGTAGTGGTGCATCTCAACCAGCGGCTGGAATACATCCTGGATCATTACGGCAAGAACAACCCGGTCCGGCATCAGTTGATCCGGGAAAACTTCAAAAAATGCCTCACCCTGGAACACTACCTTTTCCAATGGCTGCCCTATGGCCCCAGTGACCTGGGGGCCTTTTGACCCCCTCCTTATCTCAAAGGGCCATCTCCCGAATTAACCACATGCAGTATCACCCGGCCTGATCAGATCCCCGCCAAACGGGAAGTTACACTTTGCCATGTGGTCAAAATCACTCCCAATACTTGACATGCCCTGACGGACGGGTATACTCTTGACAATAGCGTTTACCGCTCCCCCTGTCCCGGGACTCCGCTTTAATGAGGCTAACCACTGGAGTTAACACGATGAAACCCTGCCAAGCGCTGTTATTATGCTGCACCTTTCTCCTGCTGACCCTGACCTCGGCCCCGGCACGCAGCGAACAAATGTCCCCGAAACTCAACCATAAGCCACTCGCCAGCGAAGAAAATCGGTTCAGCCGGATGGCCGATAATTTCTTCATCATCTACGACCCCTCAACCACCATGAACGTCCCGTACAAGCTTACCGGGATGACCAGGATTGAGGCGGAAAAAAAGATCCTCCGTGAAAGCAACGCTTCCCTGCCGCAACTGAACTGGCAGGCCGGTCTCTACCCCCATTGGAAGGGAGAACTCTGGTTGCCCGCTTCCCCCTTTGCCTTCAAGCCCTATTACCGGCTGCAAATCTATAAAAAAGCCGATTACGGCGCCGCCATCGAACAACTGCCCATCACCCCGCAAAGCCCTCCCATGCTGCAGACTGGCCTGATGAAACTGGACCACCTCCTGGGACTCCCGGGGCGCACCGAAGTTTTCATGTTTTCCGACGGCAAGCACTCCACCTTCCAGGAACTGGAAAGTCCGCCGCTGACCCTGGCCAAACAACTGGCCGCCAAATACGATGTCTGCTTCAACATTGTCTCCAGCGCCACCGATGCCAAGGACAGAAAACTGCTCGACGACATCGCCGCGGTCAACAGCTGCTCGCAGGTGATCGATTTCGATACCGCCTATGACCACCCCGAGCATCTGCTGGGTAAACTCTACATGGACACCAGGGATAACGGATTTAACAACATCTTGTTTGATTTCGACAAGGTCAACATCAAGCCCGAGGCTGCGGCCCAACTCGACCGGCTCGGACAAATGCTGGTCGCCAATCCGCATTTGTCCGTGGTCCTTTCCGGCTTCACGGACAGCATCGGCAGCGAGGCCTATAACAAAAGGCTGTCGCAACGACGGGCCGAAAGCGTGCGCAATTACCTCCACGCCAAATTCAAGATCAAACCAAACACCACGCTGATGTACTGGTATGGCTATGCCAATCCGGTGGCTCCCAACGACACTGAGGATGGCCGACGACAAAACCGACGGGTGACCATCGTTATTCGCGGCCAATAATTCTTTTTTCCCGGCGGTCTTCGCGCCGCCCCCAGGAGTGCTTCATGCGCATAGCCTTCCACGGCGCCGCCCGAAACGTCACCGGCAGCTGCTATCTGATCGAATGTGCCGGAAAACGGGTCCTGATCGATTGCGGCCTCTACCAGGGCAACCGGGAGATGGACGAGGAAAACCGCAACAATTTCGGTTTCGACCCGGCCGCCATCGATTACCTGCTGCTCACCCACGGCCATCTCGACCACTGCGGCCGCATCCCGCTGCTGAGCCGACTCGGCTTCAAGGGCAAGGTCGTCACCACCGCGGCCACCCGCGAACTGGCCCGGCTGGTCATGCTCGATTCGGCCCGGATTCAGGAAGAGGAGGCCGGCTACCGCAATTACAAGGCGGCCAAACGGAAGAATCGAGGCGCGGTGATCGAACCGCTCTACAACACCCTGGATGCCCTCAACAGCCTGGACGCCTTTGTCGACATCACCGCGTTCGAGCAGCCCTACGATCTCTGCCCCGGCATCCGCGCCACCTTCTTTGATGCCGGGCACATCCTCGGTTCGGCCTGCATTCTCCTGGAATTGGAGGAGGCCGGCAAGCACCGACGGGTCCTGTTTTCCGGCGATCTCGGCTACAACGGCCGGGCGATCCTCCCCGATCCGGCCGTTCCGCCTCCCGCCGACACCGTGATCATGGAATCGACCTACGGGGATCGGCTGCATAAAAAGCTGGAGCCCTCCATCGCCGAACTATTCCAGGCGATCAACACCACCATCGCCCGTAACGGCAATGTCCTTATCCCCAGTTTTGCCCTGGAACGGACCCAGGAGCTGCTCTATTACCTTCGCGAAGGGGTTGAGCAGGGCCGCCTGAACCGCAACCTCCAGGTCTACCTCGATTCCCCCATGGCCATTTCCGCCACCCAGATTTTTCGCCATCATCGCGAGTGCTTTGACGAGGAGACCTGGGCGGTGATCTCCGCCGGACGCGACCCCTTTGAGTTGCCCGGACTGCAGATCGTCCGCGACACCGCCCAATCCATGGCCTTAAAACAAATCCGCGGCGCGGTCATCATCGCCGGTTCCGGGATGTGCACCGGCGGCAGAATCCGCCACCATCTTCGTCATAATCTCTGGCGTAAAGAAGCTGCGGTGATCTTTGTCGGTTACGCCGCCGAAGGAACACTGGCGCGCCAGATCATTGACGGCGCTGCGGAGGTACGGGTGCTGCAGGAATACATTGAGGTCAACGCCGAAATCTACACCATCGGCGGCTTTTCCGCCCATGCCGATCAAGAAGAGCTGCTCAAATGGCACGCCCGGACAGGTACCCCCCGAACGCACCTTTCTGGTGCACGGCGAAGATACGGCCATGCAGACTCTGGCCGGCCATCTGCGCCATACCCAGGTGGTCATGCCAGATCTGCACCAATCCTTTGAGCTGTAGGGAGGCACGCGAGCCCTCCCCGGCCCACGGGGCGGGCATGGACGGCCGTGTACTATTGGGCCGGAGCCGTGACCATCGGTTTGGCTGGTTCGACGGGCGCTGCCGGTGTCGCTGCCGGCGGCACCACCGGAGGTGCGGGCGCGGTAACCTCATGGATTTTCGCCTTGCCCTTGTCCCAGAACCCCTTTGACTCCTCCTTGGCAGCCTGCCAGGCTTCTTTTGATTTTTCAGTAAGATCCCTGGACTCTTCCCTGGTTTTCTCCCAGACCTCGACCGACTCGTTCTTGAGCGCATCCCAAGCCGTCCCCGCAGTCTCCCTGGTGGCCTCAGCCACCGCACCCGAGGCTTTTTTCACCTCCTGACCGGCGGCATCCCACTTGCCGCCCTCCTGCAACGGCACCGACTCCTGTTCTTTGGCGGTCCCCTGTTCCTCTGCGGCAAAGGCCACGTTCACCATCGACACCACTGCAAGCATGGCACAGCAGAGCAATATCTTAGGTACAGTGTGCATCTTTTTCATTGACCCATCCTCCAGTAATAGTACCACAATGTACACCCAACTTCTTTTCAAGAACCATTAGTATTGCAAAACGATACATTAGAGCCTATTCTTCCCACACAATCATCTATAGAGGGATAGTTACTACAAGGAGGCACTCCCCACCTTTCCTGTGCCGGCTTTACCGTGACGCAATATACCAATCCCGCTTTCGATTCTCACTGAAAAAGGACCGACATCATGATGCACCCGCGCAAAGCCTTAGTCCTTTTAGTGCTCTCGCTCCTCCTGCCTCCAACTCATGCTTTTGCGGATCCCCCTCCCCTGCCTTCACGATGGACCCTCCAGGAGGCCGTGCGTTTTGCGCTGCAGCACAATCCGGACGCGAAGGCAACCATGGAACGCATCCATGCCGCCGAGGCCGACATTCGCATGGCCAAGGCGTCCTTTTACCCGCAGTTGGGCCTCAGCACCGAATACAGCCGCACCAACAATCCGATGTATTCCTTCGGCAACATCCTTAACCAGGGACAATTTTCCGATACCATTGATTTCAACAATCCCGGCCTCACCGATACCCTCCAGACCAAGGCCACGCTCCAGTATCGGCTGTATAACGGCGGTCACGACCAGGCCGCTGTCGAGGCGGCCGACCAACGCAGCCAGGCCACCCAGCAGGAACAGACGGCCATCCGCTCCCGGCTCGGGTTTGAGGTGGTCCGCGCCTTTTATACCATTATCCAGGCCGGTGACACCGTCCAGGCCAGAAAAGCAGCAATCGAATCGATCACCGCCTCTTCGACGGTGGCCAAGGCCCGTTACCAGGAAGGCAGCCTGCTCCAGGAAGAGCTGCTTAATCTGGAGGTACAGCAATCAAGGGCCCAGGAACAGTTGATCCAGGCACAGCATGGTTTGAGTTTGGCGCAGCGGGGTTTTCTCCACCTGTTGGGGATTCCCCGGGGCGAGGTTGCCCTTGATGCCGAGGCCAGCCTGGTGCAGGACATCCCGGTGGAGCGGGATATCCGCAACCGACCGGAACTGGCGGGCATGGCCGCGATGATCAAAGCCCGCGAAGCGCTGGTGCGGCAAGCGGGGGCGGGCAATCTGCCTTCAGCCGATGCCTTCGGCAGTTACCAGATCGACAAAGGCACGGAACCGGGCGATGGCTCCGGCAACTCCTGGATCACAGGCGTGCGCGTCAACTACACCCTGTTTAACGGCCAGCAGACCACCGCCGCCATCGAGCGGGCCGAGGCCCAACTGGCGGAGGCCAAGGAACAGCAGCGTAAAATAGAACTGGCCTGCAACCTGGAGATCGAGCAGGCAGCGCTGGCCCTGCACCAGGAAGAGGAACGGATCAAGGTCACCGCCAAGATGGTGGCAGCGGCGACCGAAAGCGCGCGGCTGGCCCGGGTTCGTTTCAAGGAGGGGGTACTGCTCGCCGCAGCGCTCATTGATACCGAAAACCGGCTGACCGACGCCCGGATCAGCCATGCTCTGGCCACGGCAGCCCGCAGAATCGCCATTGCCGATCTGCGCCGGGCCGTTGGCCTCAGCCAATTCAACCAGGGAAAATAACCCATGCCGTCATTGCTGCGTTGCACCCAGTTCCTGCTGCCGTTGCTCCTCGCCCTGGACCTGCTGACCTCATCCAGCGGTTCCGAAGCCGCGGCATTTGTTGCCAAGGAAGACGCCCCGCCCGTTGCGGTCACGGTCGCCACGGCAAGCGAGCAAACCCTCCCCGCCCTGGCCGAGGTCGTGGGTACGATCCAGGCCGCCGAGCGGGCCGCCATCGCCGCCAAGGTTACCGGCGTTATCACCCGGATGCCGGTGGTTTTGGGCTCCACGGTACAAACCGGCGATCTTTTGGTGGCGATCAGCGCCGAGGAAATCGCCGCCCGGTTCAATCAGGCCGAGGCCCAACTGGCCCAGGCCCGGCGGAATCTGGATCGCGAGCAGCATCTTCTCCAAAAAAATGCCACCACCGCTGAAACCGTCAAGTCGATGCAGGATCTCCATGCCATCGCCCAGGCCGGTTACCGGGAGGCCAAGGCCATGTTGGGCTACACCACCATCACCGCCCCCTTTGACGGGGTGGTCACTCAAAAAATGGCCACCAGCGGCGATCTCGCCATGCCGGGCACCATTCTCCTGCAGCTGGAAAACAGCCGAAAACTGCAGGTGCGCACTGCGGTACCGGAAAGCATAGTCCTCCGACTCCATACCGGCGACGACCTCACGGTCATGGTGGAAACCGCAGAGGTGACCACCCGGGGAACCATCGCCGAAATAGCGCCAGCAGCCGATCCGAGGTCGCGCACAGCAATGGTGATCCTTGATCTCCCCGCAGATCCCGACCTGCGGACCGGACAATTCGCCCGTGTCCGTATCCCTGGCAACAACTCTAAAACATTGGTCATTCCGACCACCGCCATTGTCCCTGCCGGACAAATGGACCGGGTCTTCGTGGTTGAGGGGGACCACGCCCGCCTGCGCCTGGTGCGCACCGGCATGGACCTCCATGGCCTGACCGAGATTCTCAGCGGCCTCAATCCGGGCGAGGTCGTGGTCACCACCAACAATCGGCGCCTGGTCAATGGTCAACGCCTGCGGATCGAGCCATGAACCGTCCTGACACCCCGAGTCCCGGATTTGCCGGACGCCTGGCCGCGGCCTTCATCGGCTCAAAACTCACCCCGCTGGGCCTGATCGCCTCGCTGCTCCTCGGCCTGCTGGCCATCACCCTGTTACCCCGGGAGGAAGAGCCCCAGATCAAGGTGCCAATGATCGATGTCATGGTCACCATGCCCGGCGCCAGCGCCAAAGAAGTGGAACAGCGGCTGGCCGTGCCCATGGAAAAGCTGCTCTACGAACTGCCGGGCATCGAATATATCTATTCCACCTCCCAGCCGGGCCAGTGCCTGCTGATCGCTCGTTTCTACGTGGGCGAGGATTTTGAAAAAGCGATTGTCAGCCTCAACCAGAAGCTGCAGACCAATTTCGACCGGATCCCACACGGGGTGTCGCTGCCCCTGGTCAAGCCGCATACCATCGACGACGTGCCGATCCTGGCCCTGACCTTGCATTCCAAAACCCTCGACCACTACACCCTCCGCCGCCTGGCCGCCGAGGTAGACAATACCATTAAGTCCATCTTCGAAGTTGCGGAGACCAAGCTGATCGGCGGCACCCGGCGACAGTTGCGAATCCAGTTCGATCCGCTGTTGCTGGCAGCCCGCAACTTGAGCCCCGCCGACCTGACCCTGCGCCTGCAACAGGCCAACCGCCAATCGCACTCCGGTACGCTCCAGGCCCTGAACCAGGAGGTGCTGGTCCAGACCGGCACCTTCCTGGCCTCGGCTGCGGAGGCGGGCCGGGTCGTGGTCGGTGTCCATGGCGGCAAGCCGGTGTACCTCAGCGAGGTCGCCACCGTCATCGACGGACCAGCGGACCCGCAGTCCTATGTCCTGTACGGAACCCGGGGTGCCGAGCCCGAGCCAGCGGTGACTCTTTCGGTGGCCAAGCGGCCCGGAGCCAATGCCGTCGCCGTGGTCGATACCGTGCTGCACAAGGTGGAGAGCCTCAAAGGTTCGCTGATCCCGCCGGAGGTGGAGGTCACGGTCACCCGTGATTACGGCGAAACCGCCGCGGAAAAATCCAACGAGCTCCTGCTCCACATGGGCATCGCGGTGTTCGGCGTCGCCGTCCTGATCCTCCTGTTCCTGGGCTGGCGGGAATCGACCATCGTGATGCTCGCCATCCCCTCGACCCTGTCGCTCACCCTGCTGCTCTTCTATCTCTACGGCTATACCCTCAACCGGATCACCCTGTTTGCCCTGATCTTTTCCATTGGTATCCTGGTGGATGACGCCATCGTGGTGGTCGAAAATATTGTCCGCCACCTGCGCCTGCCGGCCAATCAGCGGGCCTCACTCAAGGAAATCGCCATCGGCGCGGTGATCGAGGTCGGCAACCCCACGATCCTGGCCACCTGGGCGGTGATCGCCGCCATCCTGCCCATGGCTTTTGTCGGCGGTTTGATGGGTCCCTACATGCGGCCCATTCCCATCGGCGCCTCGGCGGCCATGCTCTTCTCCCTGCTGATCGCCTTCACCGTCACCCCCTGGGCCGCGATCCATATCCTGCGCAAACCCAAAACGACCGCTGGAAGCGACGAGCACGACCCCGATCATGCCCCCGATGATTTTTTCACCCGAATCTATCACCGGATCATGGACCCGCTGCTGGCCCATACCCGCTGGCGGATTGGTTTTTTTGGGATCATCATCGTGCTCCTGCTCACCGCCTGTGCCCTGGTTGTCTTCGGCAAGGTCAAGGTCAAGATGCTGCCCTTTGACAACAAATCGGAGTTCCAGATTATCCTCAACATGCCCGAAGGCTCGACCTTGGAGCAAACCGCCGGGGTGGCCGCCGAGATGGCCGAGGTGGCGGGTCGGGAACCCGAGGTGGTCAACTTTCAGATCTACACCGGCACCGCCTCGCCCTTTAATTTCAACGGCCTGGTGCGCCACTATTTCCTGCGCTCCGGCCCAACCGTGGCCGATGTCCAGGTCAATCTCAAGGGAAAGGCGGACCGCGACAGCCAAAGCCACGACATCGCCAAACGGGTGCGGCCGGAGATTGCTCGGATCGCGGCGAAATACGGCGCTGCCGTGGCGGTGGCCGAGGTGCCGCCCGGCCCGCCGGTTCTGCAAACCCTGGTGGCCGAAATTTACGGCCCGGATGAGCAGAGCCGGGTGCAACTGGCCACGGAGGTGAAGCAAATCTTTGCCGAAACCCCCGGAGTGGTGGATATCGACTGGTTCCGGGAGCAGGAGCGCACCAAGCTGGTGCTGACCGTGGACAAGGAAAAAGCGGCCCTCAACGCCATTGCCGAGGGTGAGATCACCCGGGCCATCGACATGGCGCTTTCCGGCCGGTCAGTTGACCTCTTCCACCAGCCCCGCGACCAGGAGGAGATCGAGCTCATCCTGCAGCTGCCGCAGGCCCAGCGGGCCCGGATCGATAATCTGCTCAACATCTCTTTGCGGCCGGAATCCGATCCCCAGGCCCCACTGGTGCCGTTGCGGGAACTGGTGCGGGTGAGCGAGCAACCGGTGGAGCAACCTATCTACCGCAAGAACCTCAAGCCGGTCCTCTATGTCACCGCCGACGTGGCCGGCGCGGCCGAGAGCCCGGTCTACCCTATCCTCCAAATGAACAAACGACTCAAGAGCCTGGACGCTTCGCGTTACGGCGGCCCGGCCGGCCCGGTCAAGGTGTACAACCTCACCCAACCCTTTCTCGAAAACGAGCCGGCGATGAAGTGGGACGGCGAATGGCACATTACTCTCGAGGTGTTCCGCGACCTGGGCCTGGCGTTCTGCGTGGTGATGGTGCTGATCTACATGCTGATGGTCGGCTGGTTCAAGGATTACATCACCCCCCTGGTGGTGATGGCCGCCATCCCCTTTTCGCTGATCGGCATCCTGCCGGCCCATTGGGGGTTGAACGCCTTTTTCACCGCCACCTCGATGATCGGCTTCATGGCCGGGGCCGGGATCGTGGTCCGCAACTCGATCATCTTGGTGGACTTCATCGAACTGCGGATTAGCCACGGGCTGCCGCTGGCCGAGGCGGTGGTCGAGGCCGGGGCCATCCGTTTCCGGCCCATGCTGCTGACCGCGCTCGCTGTGGTGGTCGGGGCCTCCGTGATCCTGGCCGACCCGATCTTCCAGGGGTTGGCGATCTCGCTGATGTTCGGCGAAATTGCCTCGCTGCTGATCAGCCGGATGGCGGTGCCGGTGCTCTATTTCATGGTCAAGTCTCGGGGGACACGGCCCTGAATAGCGGGCAAGGAAGCCTTCCGGCGTCCCGAGGGGGTTAACAAAACCCAGCCCCGGTGGGCACGCTGTTTGTGCCCACCAATCAAGGGAAATAGAGGCAACCCAATTGAGGCCCCATGCCAATTTTCAAATAAGTATGACAGGCTTACTCTTTTGGCTGCTGCCCCGCGAGGGACTTATGGCGCCAGAACAATTGGTCGATCCCCGGTTTTTTGCGTTGGTTTAATTGATTTGCACTGGTGGGCACAAACAGCGTGCCCACCCCCGGAGGGACCGACCATCCACCGCTATCGGCAAGGAGGAACCTATGCCATCAGTCCTTTGCGAAGAACTGTACCAAATTTTCCTGCGGGGCGAAAAGGCCATCCCCCACGAATTGTCCTTAAAAATGAACCAACTTTCAGGATTGTTTCTGCGACATCAAGCTACAGCAGCCTCGCTCGAACCGATTTTTACCCTCGAACGAAGGCTGATCGCCGGCAAGGGTCCGCATCGGCAACATCTCGAGACACAGGTCTTCCAGTCCCTCTTCTTCAGCACCGACGCCTGCCAGGCAGTTCATCCCAATGAGAAACGGGTGCGGTTGGAGCCAGGGTTGGTTGCCGGTTCCGTCAGCAGCCAGGAGAGGCAGCGGCATCAACTGGCACTAAAGCTGGCGGATTTTGCCCAGGAAATATTCCATTACCAGGCCCCCCCTCGTGATTCGTTCAACAATAAACGAAAATGCCTGGCCATGGAGCTTATCGCCAGGGTCGCTCGCAACTACGATTTCCCGGAGGTGGTCGCCCTGTGGATGACCGCGCTGCAAAGCAACAAAAAGGCCCTCATCCTAACCGCAATGGAAGGTTACGACGACTACCGCCGCGATCGCGGCCTCCCCCTGCCCGCTGAAGTGGTGGAGCGCTTGAACGCCATCGCTGAGACAACCAAGGATCGATCCGTCGCGGTCACCGCCCTGAACATGCTGGTGGAAGAGGGGTTGATCAATGAGTTTGAGGCCATGGCAAGAATTGACCAATGGAAGGAAAAGAACGGTTCGGACTGGCCCTAACTCACCATGACCAAATTCCGGTGACAGTTTATTCATCTTTAAAAAAATCACCTGTTCTGGTACGATGGCTTCATGGCCAGAATCGCACGGGTAATAGCCACAGGCTACCCACATCACATTACCCAACGAGGTAATCGTCGCCAGCAGGTTTTCTTTGGCGATGACGATTACCTCGCCTATATCGAACTGATGGCGCACTGGTGCCAAAAATATCAGGTCGAGATATGGGCGTGGTGTCTGATGCCGAACCATGTGCACCTCATTGCCGTGCCGGCCCATGCGGCAGGACTCGCCCGTGCCATTGGCGAAGCCCATCGTCGGTTTACCCGGCGGATCAATTTTCGCGAAAAATGGAAAGGACATCTGTGGCAGGAACGGTTCGCCTCTTTCCCCATGGATGCACAGCATCTGCTGGCAACGGCCCGGTATATCGAAATGAATCCGGTGGCTGCCCAATTGGTGCAACACCCGGAAGCGTACCGCTGGAGCAGTGCGCGAGCGCATCTTGCCGGAAAGGATGATGGCCTTGTCAAAGTAGAGCCGCTGCTTGCTCTGGTTGCTGACTGGCGCAGTTATTTGACGCTATCCTCGCCCGACGAAGTAGAGGAGTTGCATCGCCATGAAAGCACGGGGCGGCCTTTAGGGGAAGACGGTTTTGTCGAGGAGCTTGAGAGTACTCTTGGCAGGACCTTACGTCCGCAAAAGCCAGGCCCGAAAAAAAATACTGAAAAATAGGGGGACTGCCCCGAAATAGGCCCCGTATGATCACTTGCTATCTTCGATACGTCATTGATCCTTTTAAATTGAAGGAATTCGAAACCTACGGGAAGATGTGGATTCCATTGGTTGAGAAATTCGGCGGCAAACACCACGGCTATTTCTTACCCCATGAAGGCCCAAACACTATCGCGGTTGCTATGTTTTCGTTTCCATCGCTCGCCGCCTACGAGACCTACCGTGCCGCCGCCGCCAATGACCCAGAGTGTCAAGCAGCTATGCGCTACCATGAGGAAACCAAGTGTTTCCTGAGTTTCGAGCGTTCGTTCATGCGCCCGGTCTTCAAATAACGGCGCCTACCCCTTAGAAGACCCAGGGCCGGTTGGTTGCGGAACGCCGTCCTTTCCCGCGCATTAGAAACAATCGTGCACCCTTGCGCCGTCCCATTCAAAGCAGCGTGGTCATGCGGGAGCATACCGCAGTGCGCACCTGAGCAGCAGAGACAGTTTGCCCCGATTTTGAACAGGGCCATACTCAGGAAGCGTCCAGGATTCTCCGGATCAGCGGCGCCAGTTCTTGCAGCGACACTGGTTTCATCAGGAACTCCCGGATACCGGTGCCAGCGACCAAATCCGGCGAAAGCGCCGAACTGTAGCCCGAGCAGAGGATGATCGGCAGCCCGGGACGCCGGGCCAGCATCGCACAGGCCAGGTCGAATCCGGTTTTGCCCGGCATGGTCTGATCGGTAATCACCAGGTCAAAACGATTGGGATGCTGTTCAAAGACTGCCAGCGCTCTTAATCCATCGTTGCAGACCATGATTCGGTACCCTAGCTGCTCAAGAAATCCCTTGAGATAATCGGCCACCATCTGCTCATCGTCAACCACCAGGATCGATTCGCTGCCGCCGACCAGGTTCGCGGCCCTTGCCTGCGACTGCGGCGCCTCCTCGCCGGAAATCACCGGGAAATAGACCTTAAAAACCGTCCCCTTCCCCGGCTCACTCTCCACCTCGATTCGGCCCTCATGATTTTCAACGATCCCGTGGACCACCGCCAGCCCCATGCCCGTGCCCTTGCCGCTGGGTTTGGTGGTGTAATAGGGCTCAAAGATGCGGTCCAGGGTGGCGGGGTCGATACCGGCGCCGCTGTCGGCCACAATGATTCTGATGTATTCACGCACCCCCCCGGCATCAATGCCACTTTTTTCAACTATATCCAGCCCCAGAGTCAGGTCGCCGCCTTGGCCTTCCATTGCATGGAAGGCGTTGGTGCACAGGTTCATGACCACCTGGTGCAACTGGGTGGGATTGGCAAGGATCAACCGGTCGGTAGCGAGGATCTGCTCATGGATCGTGATCGTTGAAGGGATGGAGCCCCGCAGCAGCTTCAACGCCTCTTTCAGCAGCGCCCCGGGCTGCAGGAGAATCCGCTGGGTGGTTTCTTTTCTACTGAACGCCAGAATCTGATTGACCAGTTCCGCCGCCTTGCCGCCGGCGACAAGAATCTGCCCTATTTCGCGTTTGACAATGGATTCCGGCGGAAGTTTGAGGAGCGCCAGCTCGGCATACCCCATGATGGCGGCGAGGAGGTTGTTGAAATCGTGCGCGATGCCGCCGGCCAAGGTGCCGATGGCGGCCATTTTCTGCGATTGACGCAGGTGTTCCTCCATTTGCTTTTTTTGTTCCAGCATGGCGATTTCTTCGGTCAGATCACGGATCACCTCCAGGTGACCCAACAGTACCCCGTGCTCGTCACGAATTTCACTATCAAGGGTTTCGCCAAAAAAAACCACCCCATCCTTGCGCACAAAACGTCGACACCAGGCGGTGGGCAGCACATGATGTTGAAAAACCTGAGAAGATGGCTCATATAAGAGGTCGGTGTCCAGGCCGGCCAATTCTTCATTGGTATAGCCGAACATCCTGCAAAAGGCTGGATTCCCCTGGATGATCCTGCCCGAAGAATCCCGAACCAGCACCCCTTCGGGGATACTGTTCAAGATCGATTGAAAAAAAATGCGCTGCTGATCGAGGTCCCTGATTTTCCCCTTCAATGCGGGGTAGTAATTCTTGCGGATCGACCGTTCCCCCAGCCCGACGATACTGTCCTTGAGACGCTCCCATTGCTCTCCGTTTCCGGTGCGTTTAATCATAGCTCAGAGCGCCTCCGCATACAGTCTCTCGATATCGACCAATTGAGGACGTCTTGGATTGGTCACCATGCAAGGATCAGCCATGACCTTCCGGGCCAGATCGGCGATATCCCGGGGCTGCACCCCCCGTTCGGACAAGCCGGGGGAGATGGCTAACTGTGCTTTGAAATTCCGCACCGCCTGGATAATGGCCGCGCATCGTTCCTGTTCCGCCAGACCTGCCAACCGCGCGCCAAAGACTTCGCCTATCCGGTCGTAACGCTCAGGAACAGCAGCATAGTTAAAGGCGATCACATGTTCCAGCAACAAGGCATTGCACTCGCCGTGGGGGAGGTCTAGCAACCCGCCCAGACTGTGGGCCATGGCATGCACGGCGCCCAAACTGGCATTGGAGAAGGCCAAACCGGCTTCCAGGCTGGCGAGCATGATCTTTTCCCGGAGCTCGACCGTATCGGGCCGGGCCACCACCTCCGGCAGATAGCGCTGAATCAGGCGGACCGCATCCAGGGCATGGAGGTCGGTCAGCGCCGAACCGGCGGTGGAGACATAGGCCTCAACCGCATGCACCAAGGCATCCACACCGGTGTACACCGTCAGGTTTCGGTCCATGCTCAGGGTCGTGCTCGGATCGATCAGGGCCACATCCGGCACCACCATCTTGCTGACGATGGCGATTTTGACTTTTTCCCGGGTATGGTTGATGATGGCAAACTGCGAAACATCGGCGGAAGAACCGGCGGTGGTGGGCACACAGATGAGCGGCGGGCCGGGAACGTCGACCTTGTCGACGCCTTCAAAGGCCAGAATGTCTTGCCTATTGGCGGAAACAATGCTGATGCCCTTGGCGCAATCCATCGGACTGCCGCCCCCCAGGGCCACAATGACATCGGCACCGGACTGCCGATACAAATCCGCGCCTTCCATCACTTCCAGATCGCGGGGATTGGCGCTGACCCGGTCATAGACCACCGCATCCAAGCCGGACTGCCGGAGAATGCCGAGGGCTTGCCCAAGCAGGCCCGTCTTCTGCACGATCCCTGCATCCGTGACGATAAATACCCGGTTCGCACCGAGATTAACCGTATAACGGCCGAGCAACTCAAGGGCGCCAACCCCGAAGATAATTTCAGGGGCCACAAATTTTCGGATGTTCCGCATGGTGTTCACCCTCCCCGGGAGGACCTGTCGGTGCCTGCCGCAAACAACAGAAATTGCGAACTTCCCACTACCTTTTATGCTATGCCAAATCCCGAAGGCCGTCAAACACCTTCGCCTCCATGCTGCAAAAAATACCGATATTGCGGGATTTCTATCCCTATCTCCGGCAACCATCCAGTCCGGTTCATCAAGTTGACATTGACCCCGACAGGCCCGCACATCTTGCGGAGAAAGGCCACTTCGTCGGGCTGCAGGGTGATCTTGCGGTACGATTTGCAGCCGGTGGTCAGCAGAGTCCAGCTGATGGTATCGTCACAGTGGCCGTCGTATCCCGCGGAGACAAAAATGATCTGTGGCAGGCATTGCTCCACCACGTCGCCGAGCACCTTGCCCATGAGGTACATGTATTCCGGATCGCCGAACTGCGGGTACACCGGCAGATTGACGGTATCGCCCCGGCCCTTGCCGCTGCCGGTTTCATGGGCCGTACCGGTGAAAGGAAATAATTTCTCCTGATAAATCGAAAGAACAAAGACCTGATCGGTCTCATAGAACACCGCCTGCGTGCC
>CAIMMA010000009.1 GCA_903842475.1 uncultured bacterium | reverse complement strand
GATCAAAGCTGAAGAAATTAGCCGGATTATTAAAGACCAAATCGCTGGCTATAAAAAAGATATTGACCTGAAGGAAACCGGAACCGTTCTTTCTGTTGGTGACGGTATTGCACGTGTATACGGTGTGGAAAATTGCCAGGCTATGGAACTCCTTGAGTTTCCTGGTAACATTTTCGGGTTGGCCCTGAACCTTGAAGCCGATAACGTCGGTTGCGCAGTTCTTGGCGACGTTCGCGACATCAAGGAAGGAGACATCGTCAAACGGACCGGTAAAATCGCCATGGTGCCCGTCGGGCCTGAGATGGAAGGCCGGGTCGTTGACGGTATCGGCCAGCCGATTGATGGCAAGGGACCGATCACCGCCAAGGAATACCGTAAGATGGAGGTTATCGCCCCTGGTGTTATTGCCAGAAAGGGTGTGCATGAGCCTTGCTACACGGGTGCAAAAGCAGTTGATGCCATGACCCCAGTAGGGAAAGGGCAACGTGAGTTGGTCATTGGTGACCGGCAGATCGGTAAAACAGCGCTATGTGTCGATGCCATCATCGCCCAGAAAAACACCGATGTGCACTGTATCTACGTTGCTATCGGGCAGAAAAAATCAACCGTGGCACTGGTTGTCGAGAATCTGCGTAAGCATGGCGCCATGGAATATACCACGGTGGTCGCCGCTTGCGCATCTGATCCAGCTCCGATGCAATATGTCTCCGCATTTGCCGGATGTGCGATGGGTGAATATTTCCGTGACAACGGACAGCACGCCTTGATCATCTACGATGATCTTTCCAAGCAGGCCGTTTCCTACCGCGAACTCTCCTTGTTGCTCCGTCGTCCTCCTGGACGTGAGGCTTATCCTGGGGATATTTTCTTTAACCATTCACGGTTACTGGAAAGAGCCGCCAAATTGAATGATGCGCTCGGCGCCGGATCGCTGACCGCGCTGCCGATCATCGAGACCCAGGCCGGCGACGTTTCCGCCTTTATCCCAACCAACGTAATTTCGATTACCGACGGCCAGGTTTATTTGGAGCCGAGTCTCTTTTTCGCTGGTGTTCGTCCCGCCATCAACGTTGGTCTCTCGGTCTCCCGCGTAGGTGGTTCAGCCCAGGTAAAGGCGATGAAGCAAGTGGCTGGTACGCTTCGCCTCGACTTGGCCCAATATCGTGAGCTCGCCGCTTTTGCCGGATTTGGCTCAGACCTTGATGCGGCGACTCAAGCACAGCTGACCCGTGGCGCCCGGCTCGTCGAGATTCTGAAACAACCTCAGTATCAGCCGCTGCCTATGGAAAAGCAGGTCACTATTATTTTTGCCGGTACCAAAGGGTTTCTGGACAAGTTTCCGGTCAATACTCTTGCTGATTACGAACAAGAACTGTATGGCTATATCGAAGCTAATGAGCCCAGCATTTTTGGCGAACTTCGCGAAAAACAGGCTATTTCGGCTGAATTAGAAGAGAAAATGAAAAAAACACTGGCATCCTTTGGTGAAACCTTCAAGGCAACAAAGGGCCTGAACTAAGCACAAGGGTAGACACTCATGCCTGGATTAAAGGATGTCAAAGATAAAATAAGCGGTGTCAAAAAAACCGCGCAGATTACTAAAGCCATGAATATGGTGGCTTCCGCTAAACTGCGCGGTGCCCAGCAAAAGATGGAGGCCTTTAGGCCTTATGCTGGGAAATTCGCCGAGGCTATGCGCGATCTCTCCGGAGGCATCGAAAGCGGTGACCTTCCTCTCATGGAGGTCCGTGATGTCAAAACCGTTGAGATCGTTGTGGTAACTTCCGACAGGGGGCTATGCGGCAGTTTCAATGCCCATATCATAAAAACCGCAGAAAGACTCTGTCGGCAGTATGAAGCAGCCGGTAAAAAGGTGAGCTTTGTGACGGTTGGAAAGAAAGGAACGCAGTCCCTTAAGAAAACTGGAAAACTGAGACTCGCATTTAATGATATCATGGGTGCGTTTCAAATGTTCAATGCCCGTGAAATTTCTCAAAATATCACCGAGGCCTTTCTGAATGGCGAAAGTGATCAGGTCGATATCGTATACGGCAGATTTTATTCCGTCGGGGTGCAGAAACCCGAGCGGGAGGAATTGTTGCCGATAAAACCTTTAAGCGGTGAAACCGGCTCCGCTAGCAAGGGGGAAGTCTCTGGATCCTATACGTATGAGCCAGATCCTGGAGAAATCATGGAAGTTCTTCTTCCCCTCTTTTTAAATGTACAGGTTTATCATGCAATGCTTGAGGTCGGCGCCAGTGAACATGCGGCCCGAATGACTGCCATGGATAATGCGACCAAGGCGTGTAAAGATATGATCAAAGATCTGACTCGGCTTTACAACAAAGCCCGTCAAGCCGCCGTTACCGGTGAATTGATGGACATCGTTGGTGGTGCCGAGGCACTTAAAGGATAATAGGTACCATAGGGTATTTTAATAGATTAGAGGAGGCCATTTCAAATGGATGAGGCACGAGTAGGGAAAATTATACAGGTTATTGGACCGGTTGTTGACGTCGAGTTTGAGCCGGGTAACCTGCCAGATATCATGAACGCGCTCTTTATCACCAACCCGGGGATCAACGACGATGCTGACAACTTAGTCTGCGAAGTTGCGCAACATCTTGGTGATAATGTTGTTCGTACCGTCGCGATGGATCAGACCGATGGTCTGGTTCGGGGCATGGCCGCCCGCGACAGCCGTCAGCCGATCACCATCCCGGTCGGCGCCCCGGCTCTTGGCCGGATCATGAATGTTGTCGGCCGACCGGTCGACGGCCTGGGGCCGATCAACTCTGAAAAAATGATGTCGATCCATCGGCCGGCTCCTGCTTTTACTGATCAGGATACCGAAGTGAATGTTTTAGAGACCGGCATCAAGGTCATCGATTTGCTTGTCCCTTTTCCACGCGGCGGTAAGATGGGGCTGTTCGGTGGAGCTGGTTGCGGCAAAACCGTTATCATGATGGAAATGGTTAACAACATCGCCATGCAGCACGGTGGTATCTCGGTATTCTGCGGCGTTGGCGAGCGTACCCGTGAAGGCAACGACCTCTATCATGAGATGAAGGAGTCCGGCGTATTGCCTAAGGCTGCCTTGGTTTACGGACAGATGACTGAACCTCCAGGAGCACGTTCTCGGGTGGCGCTCACCGGTCTGACCGCTGCGGAATACTTCCGCGATGAAGAAGGCCAGGATGTTCTTTTCTTTGTTGATAACATCTTCCGCTTTACCCAGGCAGGTTCCGAGGTTTCAGCACTCCTTGGCCGTATTCCTTCAGCCGTTGGTTATCAACCGACCTTGGCAACTGACCTTGGTGCCCTGCAGGAACGAATTACCTCGACCAACAAGGGGTCGATCACCGCTGTCCAGTGTGTTTATGTCCCCGCAGACGACTTGACCGATCCTGCTCCAGCAACCACCTTCGCCCATCTTGACGGCACGGTTGTTTTGAGTCGTCAGATTGCCGAGTTGGGTATTTATCCCGCAGTTGATCCGCTTGATTCTACCTCTCGTATTTTGGATCCTAATGTTGTCGGTCAGGAGCATTACCTAACCGCTCGAGGCGTCCAGGTTTCTTTGCAAAAATACAAGGAATTACAGGATATCATCGCAATTCTCGGAATGGACGAACTCTCCGAGGAAGATCAGTTGACTGTTACCCGAGCCCGCAAAGTCCAACGGTTTCTTTCGCAACCCTTTCATGTCGCCGAGGTCTTCACCGGCACACCGGGTAAGTACTGCAAGGTTGCCGATACGGTTCGAGGATTCAAAGAAATTCTCGACGGCAAACACGATGATATCCCAGAGGCTGCTTTTTACATGGTTGGCGGGATAGATGAAGCCGTAGAAAAAGCTGCTGCCCAAAAAGCTAAAGCCTGATTCCTTTTACGCTGAAGCGAGGTAAGAGCATATGGCACAAATTCATTTAGAAGTGGTCACCCCTAGCGGAGCAGTTGTCAGTGAAGGGGTCGATATCGTCACCGCTCCCGGCGTCGGCGGAGAGTTCGGTGTGCTGGCTAATCACGCACCTTTTTTGAGTACGATCAAAACCGGCACCCTGACCTTCAAACAAGATAAAACCACGAAGTATCTGATGGTCAGCGGCGGATTTACCGAAGTCTCCAACAATAAAATCACCTTTCTAGTCGAAAGTGCCGAATTTGGTCAAGATATCGACGTGAATCGCGCAATACGCGCTAAGGAACGTGCTGAAAAGCGTTTAATACAAGCTCAGCAAGCCACCGAACGGATTAATAGAATTCGTGCTGAAGCTGCACTCCAACGTGCTATGGCAAGACTCAAAGTGGCGGAGATGTCTCGGCACTGATAAAACGGGTATACCTATTTTTAAAGCCGCCTTTTTTAAGGCGGCTTTTTTTTTGTTTGCTCGGCATGGCGGGCAAACCCAGCCTGCGGTACACAGACCTTACCCCGACCGGGGGAGGACTATCCGAATCGCAAGTCAAGGCCTTGCCGGCATCGGTAGGGATCTGACTGAAGCGATAGGAAGTGAACGGTCCATAGCGAAAGCGAACCTGTTTCGGTCACACACGGGAGGGTACGTGTTGTTTTGCGCAATCAGTGTCTGTCGGCACGTGTCGCGCAAGGGGCAAGCCAAGTGCGGACCGGCGATCAGAGGTGGCAGATGACTCCGTAGTAGTGTTGACATTCCGACCGATGAACGCCGGTAACGGGGTGATGGAGAAAAGCGGGACGATCCGCGGCCAGTTCCGAGGGGGCTGTTATGGTTTGCAGGGCTTTGAAAACCAAGCCCCTTATAGGTTCAAAAGGGCTTGTAAACTGAAGGGTTTAGGCAATTTTAAGTTCGACAGGTGCTCCTGCCTACTCTTTTGTACCAGTTTCAATCATCTGTTTTTATAGCTTTATC
>CAIMMA010000008.1 GCA_903842475.1 uncultured bacterium | reverse complement strand
GTTGAAACAATCTTCAGGTATCGGTTTCCTGTTTCCACACCATCTCGGCCTGGCTGTTGTAAATATGTCAGATTTGATATAAATTAGGATTGGAATTACATGAGTCAGGATGACAAACCCTTAGATCGATCTCTGTAAAGAACGACTGAATGCTTATCGGCACCTGGTAGATGAATGAAAGGATTTAAACCATGAAAACACACACCATCTCAAAATTGGCTGAAAAGGGTTGGCAGGTTGGTTCCCCGGCCGATTTCCTTGAACTCACTCCTGAAGAAGCCGCCTATGTCGAATGCAAAGTCGCCCTGGCGCAATTGCTCGTCAAGAAGCGGAAAGCCCTCCATCTTACCCAGGCTGAATTGGCAAAGCGCATGGGCTCGAGCCAGTCCCGCCTGGCGAAGATCGAAAAGGCCGAATCCTCCGTCACCATCGATTTGGTCTTGCGCTCTCTCTTCTCGCTGGGAGTCCAGTCCCGCGAAATCGCCAAGGCATTGAATGGCTAATCCAGCCCCGCGACTCACCTCAAACCCGCCGGCCACAACCATTCCGCCCGGCCAATCCAGCAAAAAAGGCGGTGACCAAAACCGGCGCCGCCTAAAACCTCTTGCGATCTTCTCCCCCACTTGCCCCCATCCGCTATCCTTGGCGCCGAAGCCAAAATCGTTTCTCAGTGCCATTCTTTGGGGCAACAAAACTGTGGCTCAGAGAAAGGGGAGCCCAGGACTGATTGCTCGCCATGCTTTGCAAGCCACCGGAACTGGACCAGTCGGTTCGCGCTACGTCTGCGTGTTCCGCAATGGTTGCGCGTATTGTCGTAGTTGTAGGAACATGGCTGTACGTCGTACCCGATACGGCGGCAACGCTGACCATGGGAAGCAAGAAGCCCCCGACGAGTGCCAGCATCCACGCACAAATCAACTTGCGAACCATAGTCATAGCTTCTTCCTGCGTTTCAGGTCCGCTTCCATCTTCTCGGCATCGTCTGCGGCTCGCTCTAGAAGGTCATCAGGATCCGTCCCTTTGACCTCTACGCGGCAACCTGCAACATGCGTTGCAACGACCTGATAAACTCCCGCTGACACTTCATCCAAGTCGAAGGTCCAGCTGGGTAGGTGATCCAACGCCTTCTTCATGGTGTGACCTCCTTGATAATCCCACGCTTGAGTAGGGTACCCATATCGACCGGAGTCCGATACTGTGTACCAAGGCCGAGCTGATCGAAGGCCGGGGCCACCGTTCCTGCCTCGACCTCAAAAGGTTTGACGACCTCGAAGGTGCGAAGTGATTTGCCTGCAGTGCCGGGAGGCAAGGCACGAGCCGCATCCGGCGTTCCTGCAGGCGAGAAATATCGGGATATGTCGCTTCCCCCATACCGATCAATCTTCGTACCCTTGTCCAGAAATTGGCGTTGGGGTTGCCCAAGGAAACCGTCGTTGTCAGGATAGAACTTCTGGACGGCGGTTGTACTCTTTGGGGCAACAAATCCAGAGAGCTGGCCGATAAGGGGGCAAAAGGTGTCGGCGGCCATGGTCTGGTGGCTCTGGATGCTGTCGGTGGAATCTGTGACCGGCTGATCGCTGTCGTCGGCGTAGGCTGGCAGGGCGGCATCCGCGGGGACCGCGAGAGAAGCCGTCGTAGGTGAAGATGCCGCGACAACTCCAGGGCCGGTGGCGATCGCCGCCG
>CAIMMA010000007.1 GCA_903842475.1 uncultured bacterium | reverse complement strand
CTTTGATAGCAGAAGCCATGAGCTGATGGCGGAATTTGAAGAACTCTATCATGAGGGCAGGAGGGAAGATATAGCCCGCACCCGGAGCCGTTATCGGCAAATGGCCGAGGCGGTCGCCGGCATGGTCGCCGCTTTGGAACAAATGCACCCTGGTCAGGCGGGCAGTCTGCGCGACTATTTCAAAAAATACGATTTCTATGTTCGGCTGCAGCTGGCCCCGCCCGAACAGTTCCTTATCCCGCCTTTCGTCGTTGGGCACGATGTCAGCACCGATTGCGCCCTGATCGGCCGCAAAAGTGCCAATTTGCTGCTCCTGAAACAGGCTGGCAAAGGGCGGATTCCGGCCGGATTCACCATCACGGCCACCACCTATGCTTTTCTGGTAGAGCATAACCATCTGCGACCGGCCCTCGACCTGCTGCTGGCCGCCATCGATCCCGAATCCGCTGCAGAGCTGGAAGCAATTTCCCAGGCGCTGATGACCCTGGTGCGGCGGATGGCGATCCCCGAACAGATCGCCCAGGCCGTTCTGGCGCAATACGATCGCCTGGCCGACCTGCATGCAGACGGCTCACCACGGGTGGCGGTGCGTTCGTCGGCGCTGCACGAGGATGGCCTGCTTAGTTTTGCCGGCCAGTACCACTCGGTCCTGGGCGTTGGCCGGGACGAACTGCTGGCAGCTTATCTTGAGGTGCTGGCTTCCAAATATACGCCCCAGGCCCTGTTGTACCGAATCTATGCCGGAATCAGCGATGAGGAGGCCGCGATGGCGGTACTGGTGTTGGAGATGATTGATGCGGTGGCCAGCGGAGTGGTCTACACCCGCGACCCGGCTGCAGCCGGTAGCGGCGATGTCCTGCTGATCCATAGCATCCATGGGCTTGGGTTGCCGCTGGTGG
The DNA here is from genome assembly GCA_903842475.1 of uncultured bacterium. Lineage (GTDB taxonomy): Bacteria > Desulfobacterota > Desulfobulbia > Desulfobulbales > Desulfobulbaceae > Desulfobulbus. Next base: position 10,410 of record CAIMMA010000007.1, on the reverse strand, counting down.
GTGGCGAGACCGTGCCGGATGTCTTCGTTTTTCCAGCGCAAAGTGCAACCCCGTCGCAGATGGCAGCTGGATCGCAACACCACCAACTGGTGGTGCGCCAGGGCCAACTGCAGGAGTTGCCGCTTACCGTGGGCGAGGCGTCATCGCTGTCGCTTGATCAGGCACAGGCCGTGCGTCTGGCGGCGATGGCCAGGGAGCTTGAGACCTTCTTCGGTGGGCCGCAGGATATCGAATGGGCCCTGGATCGTGACCAGCAACTCGCTATCCTGCAATCGCGTCCCCTCCAGATCGAGGCCTCGCCATTGCCTGTGTCCGCGGTTGCGCTTCCGACAGGCAAGCCGCTGTTGACCGGGGCCAAACGGGCGGCCGGCGGCATCGGTTGCGGCGTCGTCCACCACCTCGACCCGGCGGACACCGCCACCGTGCCACCGGGCGCGGTGCTGGTGACCCGGCATATTCCCCCCTCTCTGGTGCGTTTCATCGGCAGGCTGGAAGCCGTGATTTGCGAACAAGGCTCGGTCACCGGTCATTTCGCCACGGTTTGCCGGGAATTCGGGGTGGCCCTGCTGGTGGATGCGGCTGGGGCTCTGGCCCTGTTGCCCGCCGGTCTGGAGGTCACGGTCGATGGAGGCAACGGGGTTGTGTATCCCGGCCGGGTGGCGGCGCTGTTGGCCCGTAAAGCAGCGGCCAATACCACGGTGGCCTCCGCTTTTTCGCGAAAACTGCGCTCCTTGCTTGATTATATCACCCCCCTGAACCTGGTCGATCCCACGGCGACCACCTTTCGGCCCCAGTCCTGCCGCTCGCTCCATGATATCATTCGGTATGCCCATGAAAAGGCGGTGCAGGCCATGTTCGGTCTCGGCGATATCGTCTCCGGCAGTTCGTCCCGGTGCAGAAAACTGGCGACTCCCCTGCCGCTCGATATCTACCTGCTGGACGTGGGCGGAGCTTTTACGGATGGGGGCGAAGGTGGTGCGGCCATCAATCTGGAGCACCTCAAGGCACCACCTTTTTCAGCTGTCTGGCAGGGGCTCAGCCATCCGGAGATCGACTGGCAGACGCACCTCAGTTTTGACTGGAAAGGCTTTGGCGATATGGCGCTGTCTGGCGGTGTAGCCAGTGGCAGCTCTAAGGATTACGCTTCCTATGCGATCCTCACCCCTGATTATCTCAATCTGACCATGCGGTTTGGTTTTCATTTCACCCTGGTCGACTGTCTCTGCGGTGCGGAGGCCAGGGCCAATTACTGCCAGGTCCGTTTCGCGGGCGGCGGCGGCGATTACCAGGGCCGATCGACGAGGATTATCCTGCTTGATCGCATCTTCCGCCGCCTGGGGTTTGAGGTCAATATCCGGGGGGATCTGCTTGATGCCCGGGTCAGCGGCTATTCGGCCGACCAGCTGTGTGTGCTGCTTGCCGAAGTCGGCCGCCTGTTGGGCATGACCAAGTTGCTCGACATGGTGCTGCAGGCTGAGAATATCGACCACTATACCGAACAATTTTTCAAAGGGGCCGGCAGGTTTGCCGGCCATGCCGATCCTCCTGCCGACTCTGCCGATCAATAACCTATGTACGAACTCAATTGGATTACCGAACACCTGGCCACCGGCCATGCCCCCATGTCCTACGAGGAACTCGACAGTCTCCGGGAACAGGGGATAACCGCCATTGTCAATCTCTGCGGGGAGTTCTGCGATCTCCACCGGATCGAGGAAGGTTCGGGGTTTGAAGTCTATTATCTGCCGGTGGTCGATGAATGCGCCCCTGACCTGGCAGCCATGGAAACGGCCCTGGACTGGCTGGATGAGTCCGTGTACCTCAATAAAAAAGTACTGGTCCATTGTCGGCTCGGCCATGGCCGTACCGGTACCTTTATTGCCGCCTATCTGTTGCGCCGGGGGTTTGATTTCAAATTGGCGGAAAAAACCATGAAGGGCCGGAATGCCAACCCCGCCACCTATGAGCAGCGCAGCTTCCTCAAAAAATACGGCAAGCAGGTGGGGCCGCTCCAGACCGCGGCGCCAAAAATCGACAACCGTCCGGGCATGGACATCACCCCCTTGCTCCTTGCCTATCAACAACTGATTAACCGCTGTGATAAGCAGGCGGCGGGCGAGGCTGCGGATTTAGGTTGCGGCCATGGCGATAGTGCGTGCTGTTATCAGCCCTTTGAATTATTGCTGATTGAAAGCATGCATCTCAGCCAAGCCATCAATAAAACCCTGCGCCAGGAGCAGCGTCAGTTCGTGATTGAGCGGGCCTTTGCCCTGGCGAGCCGATTGAAGGAATTGCACCATCAGCATCCGGGCCTAACGACCGAGGCCCTGGTGGCGGACTTTCCTGAAGAGAGGCTGACCTGTCCGCTGCTGGAGTCCGGAGAATGTCTGGTGTTCGCCGATCGTCCGCCGCGTTGCCGGAATTGGGGCCGCTTGGTCAGCGAAGAACAGTATCGGGAAATGGTGGTGGCCGTAGCCGAACTTTCGAAAGAGGCCTATCTGTCGCTGACCGGCAGATTAGCGCCCGCTGAGAACCTTCGATTTTCCTCGGCGGACACCATTTCGGGAAAATTTGTGCAGCTCTATTTCCAGGCAATGGTCTCGGGAAAAGGGTAAAATCAGCGTATGGGCGAAACCAAACAACAGAGGGTGCTGATCGTCGACGATGAGCGCGATATGCTCAATCTGCTCGCCAAGGTGCTGGTGAAAAAGTGCGGTTACGTAGTGGAAACGGCGGTTTGCGCTGAGGAAGCCCTGGAGATAATTCATGCGGATCCCCCCGATGCGGTGCTCACCGATATTAAGATGCCGGGCATGGACGGCCTGCAATTTCTCCGGCAGATGACCGCCATCGACCCGGCCGTTACCACCATCCTGATGACCGGCCACGGCACCATCGAAATGGCGGTGCAGGCGCTGAAAGATGGGGCCTACGATTTCATCGAAAAGCCCTTTGATAACGAGCGCATCATCCGGACCGTCGGTCGGGCGATCGAACGCACCCGCCTGCTGCGTGAGAATACGCAGTTGCATAACCGCTTGAGCGATCAGGACCATCGTCATGGGTTCATCGGACGTTCGCGGCGGTTGATGCAGACAATGGAACTGCTCGGCCGGGTCGCCCGCAGCAATGTCACCGTGCTCATTCGGGGCGAGTCCGGCACCGGCAAGGAGTTGGCGGCCAAGGCGCTGCACGCGCTGTCGAACCGGGCGGATCGGCCCATGATCACGGTCAACTGTCCGGCCCTGCCGGAGCATATCCTGGAGAGTGAGCTGTTCGGCTACCACCGGGGGGCCTTTACCGGCGCCGATCGGGATAAGGCCGGGTTGTTCGTCGAGGCCGAGGGGTCGACCATCCTCCTTGATGAGATCGCCGATATCCCGGTGGGGGTGCAAACCAAGCTGCTGCGGGTCCTTCAGGAAAAAGAAGTGCAGCCCCTGGGGCAGAACAAGACATTTAAAGTCGATGCTCGGGTGGTGGCCTCCACCAACCAGGACCTCGAGGCCAAGATCAGGCGGGGCGAGTTTCGCGAAGATCTGTTGTACCGGCTCAATGTGATGACTGTCACCATGCCGAGCCTGGCAGCGATGGCGGCCGATATTCCGCTGCTGGCCCAACATTTTCTTGAACACTACAGCCGGGAGCACGGACGCGGCAATCTGGAATTCACCGCCGAGGCTCTTCAGGCGCTGATGCGGCGACCTTGGCCGGGCAATGTCCGTGAATTGCAGAATGTGGTCAACCGTGCCGTCCTGCTCGCCCCGGGAGATTTGATCGGAGTAAGCGATTTGTGGGAGGAGCAGGGTGCCCTCGGGTCGTTTGGCGAGGAAGCATTCCAAGAGCAAGGGCACCTGCCGCCGTCCACCGGGCGATTGTCTTATCGTGAGGCAAAAACCGCCCTGCTCCACAGGTTCAATGTTGCTTATCTTGCCGAGGCCCTGGAGGCGGCGGGGGGCAACGTCACCCTGGCGGCCCGCAGCTGCGACATGGAACGGCAAGCCTTCCAGCGCCTGCTGCGGCGCTATCACCTCGAATCAAGGAGTTTTCGCTGATGCACAACCCAAAGCCACCGGCAGACTATTCCCTGGCCCGCAACAAGTCGTACTGTGATTATTGTCCCGGCTACTGCTGCTACCGGCTACCCGGCGCCAGCCTGTTGCTCAGGAACGATGATATCAATCGCATGGCCCTCCACTTCGGCATCAGCGATGGCGAAGTCAGAATGCAGTTTTTGGAAAATAAGAACACCTTTAAAACCAGAGAGGACGGCAGCTGCATCCTGCTCGCCAATGACCGTCTGTGCAAACGATGCACCATCCATGCGGCCAGGCCGCTGCAATGCCGCGACTTCCCCTACGATAAGCCCTGCCCGTATCTGGAAAATCCGGGTCTTCTGGCTCTCCTTCAGCCCCGTATCGAACAGAGCCTTTCGTTGGTCAACAACCACGACAGGTAATTTTCCGCAACATCCGCTGGTGCCGTACCTTTCCGTCGACGCACCTGTGCTCTCAAAATTTGTTCCTCCGGTTACCAGCCGGTTGAGTGCGTCTTTTTTGTTTCTTCTGCATCTTTTTTGTTGCACTTCCGGCTGCGGACCCTCAATTCATACCGATAGGTTCGGTAGGTCTCCATCTCGCAATAGTCTGATATTTTAGTAAAAATAAACGAATTCTATTTTGTGTGTATTGGCGTTGTGCATCTGGCATTGAGCATGCAATAAGTTTATCGTTATCGGAAACCCCAACAGGGATACCCCTCGGAGCCGGTTGATGCCCCACAGGAAAATCAATATTTCGCTCTTCTTTTTATGGCTGTTCACGGCGATGATGACGCCCGGAGAGGCCCTGGCGCTGCAGGTTCATGGTGAGCCCGAGGGACTGTACGTGCATCAGATGGCGCATCTGTTCTATATCTTGGCGCTCGGGTATTTTTTTTGGGATATCAGGCGCACCGCCTTTTCCGGTCGAGGCTGGCGTTATCTCCAGCTGTTCTGTGTGCTGATGGTGTTTTGGAATCTGTTGGCCTTTGGAGGGCATGCAGCAGGTGTTTTCATCTATCCGGAAGAGCTTGCTCAGACGGACTGCTATTTGCAAACACGGTTGATCGGTCCTTTCACTATGCATAAATACCTTTATTACTTGGCCCGACTGGACCACCTGATCTGCGTACCCGGATTATTTTTTCTTTTTATCGGTATTCGTTCTTTTTACAAGTCGGTGGCCAAAGCATCGAAGCAGGAGGATTTATGAGCGATCTTTCCATGCTTCCTGCCATCTTGATCGATATCTCGGGGTCCACCGCTAATATAATTTTTTCCTTTCTCGCGGCTTGGTATGCCTTCAAACTGACCCGTCTTAATCCAAACAACTTTCTGTGGGGTTACCTCTTTTATGTCACCATGGCGATTGCGGCATTCGCTACCTCCCGTGGGGTCGGGCATATTGTTAAGGAGCTATTATTTATCACCGGCAATGGAGAACTCTGGAAACCAATCGGGCCATTTTCCGGTGGATTCAACACCTTGTTCATGATCTCGGTTGCAGCGGTGATGATTTTTTACCACAAGGGGGTCCAGGCCTACGAGGCCATTGAGCAGGAGGCGGCGAAGCTCAAACAATCTAAAATTCGCCTGACCCGCGCCGCTCGCGAGTTGAAAGAACTCAATCTCAACCTGGAGGAAAAGGTTGAGGAACGGGCCGCGGAGTTGTCCAAATCGGAAAAGAAATTTCGGCATCTATTTACGGCTTCCAAAGACATGGTGTTCTTTACGGACAGCAGCCAGGCCATCCTCGATATGAATGCTTCGGGTTCGGAAATGCTGGGATACGCACTCCCCGAGTCCTCACGGCTCACCCTGCGTGATATTTTTCGTCATGAGGGCGATGTGGCCGTCTACGCCAAGATGTTGGCCAACGATGGCTATATCCGTGACCTGGAGGCAGAGTTCAAGAAAAAGGATGGCACGACCATTTATGTCCTGATTTCAGCCACGGCTCTCTCTATGACGAGGAGGGGTTGATGATTGGTTCAGAAGGGATTGCCAAGGATCTGACCCGATTGAAGACCATGATGGAACAGCTGGTTTCCAGCGAGAAAATGGCCACGGTCGGCCAGATGGCGGCGGGGATTGCCCATGAGATCAACACGCCTTTGGGTATTATCCTGGGCTACGCCCAGTTGATGATGGATGATTTTGCCAAGGATTCTGAAACCTATCAGAATCTGGAGGTGATCGAACGCCAGACCCAGGCCAGCCGAAAAATTGTCGCCGATCTACTTAAATATTCAAGGCAGTCCGGCAGTGCACGGGAACCCATCAATCTCAATGAGATCATTAATGATGCGGTGGCTATCACCGAGCACAGTCTTAATCTCAACCATGTCAAGGTTGGGCTGCAGTTGGCGGGAGACCTCCCGGCTCTGGTCGGCGACCCTGAAAAGATGCGGCAGGTGGTCGTCAATATGATTAATAACGCCTACCACGCCATGGAAGCCCAGGGCGGCGGGGCATTGATTCTTCGCACCCGTTTCCATGCGGAGGCCGGCAAGGTTATCGCCGAATTTCAGGACAGCGGTCATGGGATACCGGAATCGATCAAGTCCCGGATCTTCGATCCCTTTTTCACCACCAAACCGGTGGGCAAGGGCACAGGGTTGGGCCTCTCGGTCTCCTATGGTATCATCCGGGAACACGGCGGCGCCATCGAAATTGAAAGTCCCGTTCAGGGTCCTGGGGGTACGGTCACGCCGGGGACGTTGTTCCGGCTGATTCTCCCGGTGGCCGTGGAAACGGCGGCTATAAAAGAATAATCGTTGGTTTAACGTTTTCAGGAGGAAAAATGGCTGAAATACTCACCTTGGACGATGTCCTGGATGCCACCGTGCTGGTCGGCAAGATCCTGCGGAAAAAGGGGCATGTCGTCCATACCTTCACCGAAGAGGACGAGGCCGTGGCCTTTGCGAGACAGCATCCGGTAGACCTGGCCATCCTCGACATCAAGCTGAAAAAAATGAGCGGCATCGAAGTGCTGGCCATCCTGAAGGAAGATAATCCCGCCATGCGGGCCATCATGCTCACCGGGTATCCCACCGTGGAAACCGCCCGCGAAGCCATCAGCCTCGGGGCGGATGAGTACTGCGTCAAACCGATCGACCGTTCCGAACTCGAGGAAAAGGTGGAAAAGGTTCTGGCGGCTAAACCCCGGCAGTAAAGGAATGTTGCGCCCAGTGTTCGTGCCTGCTCCCAGGCCATGCGTCCATGCGATAAAAAGAGAGTGCCGTGGATAATCCGCAGTCCCGTGAACAGCAGTTTTTAGAGGTTTACCAGAAGGTGACTCGCCTGACCTCCATGGTGTTCGATCATCAGGAGGTGATGGAGACCATTGTTCGCAGCCTGCCGGCTTTATTGGCCATCGATGCCTGCACCATCAGGCTGTTGGACAACTCCACCCGTTCCTTTGTCCTGGGGGCGGCCCATGGGGTATCGCTGGAATATCTTTCGCGGGAAGTGATCGATACCGAAGCCACCATGGCCATGATCCAATCGGGATTTCCGGTGTACAGCGCCCACCTGGACCAGGATCCGTTCCTGCCGTTCCGGGATGCCGCCAACCGCGAGGGGATTAAGAGTGTGTTGACCCTGCCGATCGTATTCCAGGGCAAGCTCATCGGGATCATGCGCTTGCTGACCCGAACCGAACGAAGTTTCACCTCCGGAGAGATTTCGTTTGCCATGGCCTTGGCGGAACAGGTGGGCATGGCCATCGCCCATGGCCGGATGTTCAAAGAGATGGAAGCGCAACTCGAATTTCTCCGGGAAATTCAAGCACTTTCCACCCTGGTTAATTCAACCCTTGATCTCGATCTCATCCTGCGGACCATGGTTGAGCGGGTGACGATCACCATGGGGGCTAAGGGCTGCACTTTGCGGTTGCTCAATCCGGCTACCAACAAGCTGGAACTGGCCGCGGCCTTTGGGGTTTCCGGCGCGTATCTGCAGCGGGGAACGGTCGAAAGCGAACGGAATATCCAGTTGGTGCTCACCGGAGAACCGGTGGCCATCTACGATATAAGTCATGATCAACGGGTCGATTATCGGGAGCAGATGGCGGATGAGGGGATCGTCTCGCTACTGGCGGTGCCTTTGAAGGTCAATGAAGAGATTATCGGTGTCATGCGGATTCTCGCCGATGTGCCTCGGGTGTTCACCGGCACGGAAGTGCAGTTTGCCGTAACCCTGGCCGAGGTCGGCGGTACGGCCATTCGTAATGCCAGGAATTACCAGAAAATCACGCTGCTGTTTGGGCAGATTGAAGAGCATGAGCGTTTTCTCAACGACATTATCAACAGCCTGCAGCACCAGTTGCTGGTTTTTGATCGCCATCGGCGGGTGGTGCTGGCCAATCAGGTTTTTCTCGCTGCCATGGGAAAGGATGAAGCCGAGGTATTGGGTATGGACTATGGCGATCTCTGCAGCGGGGCTGCCGGGAACATCTCTTGTCCGGTGGATCAGGTCCTTCAGGACAGGAAGATGATGCCGCTGGTCCAGGAATTCAGTTCAGGTGATCAGCAACGCTGGTTCGAACGAACCGCTTCACCCCTGTATGACGCCGAAGGTCAGGTCGAATATGTGATCGAGATCATCCGCGATATCACCAGCGAGCATATGCTGGCAGAAGAAAAGGTGCAGAGCGGCAAGTTGCAGGGCATCGTCGAACTTGCCGGAACAGTAGCCCATGAAATCAATAGCCCGCTGTTTGCGGCCCTGGGCACTGCGCAGCTCCTTGTCGAAGAAAGCGAAACCATCGAAATGATCGATGAGTTGGAGATTATTATCCGAAATTTGCAACAAATTAGTGCGCTGACCCAAAAGATGACAGCCATGACCGGCTTTACCGGCAAGGAGTATGTGGGTACGAGTACGATTTTGTCCTTTACGGACAAGCCCGGATGATGCCCGCGATCAGGATGAAGGAGGTGGACAGGCAAAGACGCTGCTTGCGCGGCGTGCCGGGGAACTGAAGAGAGCGGAGCCGTCGGCTGTCCGGCCAAGATCTGCTGCAACAGGTAGGTGAACGGTTTTAAATGGTGCTTCCCGATATTTTCAGCGTCGGGTGGTGCGGAATTAACGATAACAAGGAGATAGGGGTATGAAAAAGAGAGTTGGGATCTTACCATGGCTTTTCTCGGCAATGGTGGTGCTTTTCGGCGTGCATGCAGGGATTGCGGCCGAACCCGCTGCGACGGCAGCAGCAGGGCAGGCCGTGGCAGGGGCAATGACAGCGCCGACCATTACCATTGATAAAACCGAGCTCAATAATGGCGGCGCTATCAAGGTCAGCGGTCAGGCACCGGCGGGTAAACCGGTTTTCCTGGAAGTATGGGCGGCCGATCACTCGGTGCGCGCCAACCGTTTTGACAGTGAAAAAGACAAAAAAACCGGCATCCGACCCTATATTTTCTACATCACCAGTGAGATGCCGGCCTACTACAAAACCTTTGTGCCCAAGGAACTGCAGCCGAAGATCGATGCGGCCAAGAAAGAAGGGAAGAAGTGGAGCTATTCCGCACTTCTCAAAGACCTGGGCGCTGATCTCGCCTATTCCGTACCGGCCAAGGCCAAGATTGATCGGTACCAGTCAACCCTGGTGGCCAGCGTGGTCGGTAGTCGGGGTGACTTGCTCCCGGCCATGGACGAGAAAGAAAATAAAAGTCGTTCCATGCAGTTGGTCAAGGCGCGTTTTCAGAGTATCGACAAGGTGGTGGCCGCAGCCGTCGAAGTCAAGCCTGACGGTACCTATACTGCCGATATCAAAATCCGGGATGGACTGGCGCCCGGTAAATATAAGATCGTGGCTGTAGTCGACAAAAACGTGAAAAGTGAGCCCGTCACTTTTGAAAATAAGATCGCGTTCCCAACAGTCTATTTAGAGAATGCCGGGACCAGCATGAACCTGATCTATCCCTTTGTGCTGACCCTGGTGGTTGCCATCTTCGGGGTACTCATGGGCGCTGGCGGTGGTTTCATCATGAATCCATTGCTGCTGGCCCTCTTTCCGGCCCTGCCGCATACCATCGTTGCCGGCACGGTCACCCCCACGGTGTTGTTTTCGCAGGGCAGCGGTATCTACAATTACTCCAAAATCAAGTTTATCAGCTGGAAGTTGGGGACCGGTATCGGTTGCGCCATGCTGCTAGGCGCGTTCATCGGCCCCAAATTGACCGAAATGATCACCCTGGATCAGTTTAAATTCGCTTTTGGCTGGATTCTGATAATTCTGGCCGCGCTGATGCTCTGGCAGACCACGCCGGGATATCTGGCCAAGAACAAAAAGGAGCAATCCATTTTGAAAGAATTCAAAAAGCGTGCTGAAGAAACGGCCAAAGGCAAATAATACGCGAAATTCGAGG
>CAIMMA010000006.1 GCA_903842475.1 uncultured bacterium | reverse complement strand
CGTCCGCCCGGCCTGTCGGGCATGGCCGCCAGCCTGCGCTCGCCTTCGGTGTTGTTGCTGTTGCTTTCAGCCCTGCTGTTTTTTTGCGGCTATGCCGCCATCTTCTTTTTCCTCAGGCAGTTTGGCCTTACCCTGGGCATTGCCAACAGCAGTCTCTTTTTCACCATCGCAACCCTGGTGATGATTGCGGTCCGCCTTGGGGGAGGCTGGCTGTTTGACCGCTACAATAAAACCCTGCTCGGCGCTGCCGGATTGTTCACGGCTGCCCTCTGCTACGGGCTGCTGCCGCTGTGCGATTCCAGCCGGGTGTTATTTTTCATCCTGGCCGGAGTCTCCGGTCTCGGCTGGGGGATCGCCATGCCGCTCCAGGCCGCTGCCATGTTCGATATTTCCGCACCTGCTGTCCGCGCCATGAACCAGAATCTGCTGATTGTAATGATGCAGGGAGGGTTCTTCCTCGGCCCGTTTGTTGGCGGCCAGCTGATAGCCCGTTGGGGTTATACGGCTCTCTTTGCTAGTCTTGCCGTAACAACACTGGTCGCCGGGGGAATGATGATGGGGATCAAATCGCCAAAAGCTGGGGAAGGGGTGCGCAGGATAGAAAAAACGGATACTCAATAACAAGAAAATTCCGCATAAATAATTCTCCAGACCCACCGTTGAACCTTTCTATTTTTGTCCAAAAGAAGGCTTCGTGCGTTTTGAATCACCTTTAATTGCCTCGACTTGGTTTGCCCAGGTTGCCTTCGTCTGTGTAGATTTCAACATGTAGCATTAAAGCGTCTCAGTCTATAACAAGCCGTTAAATGGTCACCCTCAGAACCGCCAGATCAAGTTGCCTTGAAATGCATTATCCTGAACGTTGTTGCCGAATTGGGAAGAAAAGGACAATCCCAATTTGGTATGAGGGTTGAGATGCATATCGAGTCCCGCTTCGATGAGGGCCGAGTCGCAGGCAAGCGGCACGCCAGTGACCGTGAAAGATGCCCCGTGCTCTGGAACGTCAACGCCGCCGAGGGTGTGACCGAATCGAAAGCTTGCATCCAGGCGACCGAGGCCCGCAGCGTCAACATCATGTCCTCCGGCAGGTTAAAGTTGAGTTGGTAGCAGCTCTGCCCCTGAGGGTGGAATAACCAATATTCTCAATACTGTCAGATCCGCTGAGCAAGCCATTGGCGAAGCCAGCTCCTCCAGTCTCGGAAAAACTGTCAGTATTAAGGTGGACGTAGGCCAGTCCGGCGAAAGGTTCAAGAGCGACTTGACCAACTGCCACGCCGTAGCCCACCTCGCCAAAGATTAGTGCTGTGGATGCGCTATTGTCGGCGGTTGCAGTGCCAACAAAGCCAGGAAAGACCATTGAGCGATTAACATCGGGGTCGCTGAAGCTCGCTGCGGCAGTGCGCAGATTCCAGGGACCGCTGTGGGCTGCTAAGTAACCGGCCAGATGCGCGGCATTGCCATCGCCATCGAAACTGCCCCAAGCGCCGGTCCCCTGAGCCCAGAAGGTAGTCTCTGGCGCGGTGCTCGACGCTGTCTTGACCGTGGCCAAAGTAGGCCCGCCGGATGCTCGTGCCGCCATCGGACCAATTCCACCGGTGAAGGAGGCTTGACGCATTCTCTCGAGCACAGTTTCAAGCAGATAGAGGTTGTCTGTTAGCATCACCGACTGTGAGCTGGCATAGATCTCGCCAGAGAGCGCGTCGAAGGATTGTTGGGCACCGGAAGCTGATAGGCTCAGCAGGGCCTGGGCGAGACCGCTCCCCACATCCCCGGCGTTGATCGCACTGGCCACCGCATGCTGATTAGGGGTCGTGGCCACAATTGAGCCTTTATCCTCAGAATGTTGACCGCACCGTAGTCCTGGGGAATCTCCAGCAACCGTTGAAGGGGACGGTGGAGGAGCCGAGAAAGCAGGACCCGGTTGACGCCAGCATGGGCAACAATCAGCAGAGGGCCACAGTTCTGCGCGGCCAGATCGAACAGGACAGGACAGGCGCGGGCCGCCAGATCGCTGAAGCTCTCGCCACCCGGGGGTCGATAGTGCGCCAGATCCCGGCCGCGTTGTTTGTGGGCACCGGGGAAGTTGTGCTCGATTTCGGCCACGGTGCTTCCTTCCCAATCACCCAGGTTGATCTCGGCGAGGGCGTCGATGACCTCGATGGCCTCAATTGGCCGGCCGCTGACCAGCATCGCGGTCTGTTTCGCCCGCTTAAGAGGCGAGGCGATGACCCGGGCAAAAGGAATGGGGTGCAAGTGTGCGCCCAGGGCGAGAGCCTGACGAATGCCGCTAGCATTGAGTGGTAAATCGGTCCGGCCCAGGAAACGACGCGGAACGGACTTGTCTACCTCGCCATGACGGAGCAGGTAGATCAAATGCTGCATAAGGTCCCGGCTATTTCGGTCAGATCCGCCAGGGGTTGGCCCATTTCCACCTTAACTGCAGCGGCCAATTGCAGGGCCAACTGATAACGGCTCTGCATGGCACGAACCGCCTCGTGATTATCCCGATAGAGGGCCATTTTTTGCTCGAACCTTTCTTCAATACTGACCAACCGGTTACCCCGCATCAGTTTGTCGGCCAGATTGACTAGCTCCCGTTCGCCAATCCCGTTCTCGGGTGTCCACTCCAAATCCTTATGGGCGGCGATGATGTCGGCTGCCCGTTCGAACCCTAGCGAGTTCAGCCAGCGCGCCCCTTCCGCTTCATGGTTGGGATGGCCTTTGGCCAAGTCGTGCAACCAACCGCAAACCCGGCACAGTTCCAAATCCAATTCCCGACCACTATGCCGGTTGACCGCTTCGCCCAAGGCCACGGCCACCTCGGCCACGGCCTTACCGTGGGCTTGGCCCTTGGCCTTCATGGGGTGGATGTGCGCCAGGATCGCCTCACATTCAGCCATGGTGGGCCACCCGCTCCGGTTGAAGCGGAGACAACCGGCAAGGAAATCCTCGGGGGTGTCGATGTCGAAATGGATATTAGCGTCAGCGACTTGCACATCTCGCACTTGTGTCGGTTGCTCGGCTTCAATTCTGGCCAGCAGGGTACGAAGGCCGGCCTCGGGTGTTTGTTCTGCTAGGATCGCGGGAATGCAATCTCCATGGAGCAACGGCGGGTGCCCGCGCCGGCTGGCGAACACCGGGTAGGAGATCATTGCCCGCGTCTCGGCAAAAGACTGGGCAAGAAGGGCAACGGTACCACGACGCAGCAATGGCATATCCACCGGTAGCAGGAAAAAACCGGCGCACTGCTCGGTGAGCTGTCCCACTCCGGTTCGGATCGATCCGTACATACCATCGGCATATTTTGGATTGTAGGCAACTCGCGCTCCAGCCCCCTTGGATACCGCTCCAACTTCATCGGCCCGGTGCCCGGTGACCACCACTACATCCTCGATACCGCAGTCGCGGAACAGCGTCACGCATCTTTCCAGCATCGTGTTCCCGTTTAGGGGCAGCAACCCCTTCAACTCGCCCATCCGTGAAGAGTGGCCAGCGGCAAGAATAAGTCCGCTTAAGCCTAAGCCAGGTATCATGGCCTTCGACCGGTGGCCCGTTGATAAATCAGTTCGCCGACGATGGAAACCGCGATTTCTTCGGGAGTGTCGGCTTCAATCGCCGTGCCGATGGGACAACGTACCTGCTCTAGCTGCTGTTCACTGATGCCCCGTTTCCTCAGTTTGGCATAGATGGCGCTGCGCTTCTTGCGGCTGCCAATCATGCCGATGTAACCGGCCTTAGTCCGCAGGGCCTGATCAAGCACTTCCATGTCGTGCATGTGGCCACGGGTGACGATCACCAGATAGGCATCGCCGTCGATCTCGAAGCTGTTAAAGCAATTGGCAAAGGAGGAAAGCACCTGGATGGTGTCGGCCTGTGGAAAACGCTCGCGGTTGGCGAATTCGGACCGGTCGTCCATGATCACTACCCGAAAACCGACTTTGGCAGCCGCCTCGGCGGTACAGGCTGCGACGTGACCGGCACCGAGCAGATAGACCGTGCTGGCCACCCCGAAATAGGAAAGAAGATAGGACTGGCCCTGATGCTCGATCAGAGTCGAAGCAGAGGTAGAGGAGCGAACCTGTTTGATCGTCGTCAGCAAGGATTCGGCAATATCGTGGCGGCTGGCGTTCCCCCGGTGATCGACCACAAAACGAAGGGATGGGCCGTTGCTGCCCGTGAGCTGGCTGACCAAAGTAACACTCCGGCGGGACTGCACGGCCATCAACAGATTGTGGAAAACCCTTCGATTGACTTCATCAGCGCGGATATACTCCTGGAAAAGCTCCAGCTTGCCGCCGCAGATCATGTCGGAGGTGGCCGCGTCGTCATTGTCGAGATTGAAGGATCTGCGTAGGAATCGTCCGGTGGCGAAGCAAGTTTTTGCCTCCTCCATGGCCTTGGCCTCGACTAGTCCACCACCGATGGAGCCGCCGATGCGGCCGTCGAGGAGGATGATCATCTTGGCGCCGGCCAGCCTGGGAGTGGAGCCGGATTGGTTGACGATGGTGACAAGCACCAAGTCTTGGCCGTCGGCCAGGCTGGTGCAGATCTGTTGGATCAATTTTTTCATCGTGGTTGATTCTCGTGATGGTCTTAGAGAATATGTTCCGTGGGGGCGAACGGTGGTATTGAGGCATCCCACGCCCGTAAGCTCTTATCCACCCAGTATATAGGCGACAATAAAAAAATGGCTCTGATCCTGGGTGTTGCCGGGAGTGCCATTCAAAGAAGAACGTGTAAGAAGAACAGGTTAGTTTCTTGAGTAACGACACAGATACGCGGCTCATGCGTGATATTGACTGGCGGGGTTATTTCATGCCGCCGGTACACTGATAACCCCGGAATTTCCGTGGTGGGCTGTTATCCCTAAAGCGGGCTGAGCGCCCGCAACCCAATATTCCGAATGAAATGAGCCGCTTCTTTTGTATAATGGAAAATCACCACAAATTTCAAAAAATACAAAAGAGAGCGATTCATAAAAAAACTTATAGAAAGGTTTTCAGGTCTGGTCAAGAGTTCACTCAGCGGATTCGATCGCATTGTCTTCAAGGGTTTCATCCTTCCCCTGATGTCAGCCGGAGAAGTCCTGCGTTTTTGTCGAAATCGAGGCATTCTCAACAAAGAGTACAAATCGTGGATGATAGCTCAAACCAAGGTCATCATCGGCCACGCTGATCAATATGCAAAAGACAACTGCGGCGATGGCATCCTCCCTCTCCCGACATGGCGTACTCGAAAAGAGGCCGTGGCCCATGAACGGCAACAACAGAAACAGATGAGTAGCGGCCTGATCGGGGTGCGGTCCTGCCTGGAAGCCGGTTCATCCTATCGCGCCCGGTACTATGCGGCAACAGGGTATCCACAGTTGCAGAATTACCAAACCCGATGCAACCATCTGTATTTTTACTTTGATGACCCCGAGCTTGGCTTCATGAATATCCGGCTGCAAACTTGGTTTCCGTATCATATACAGGTCTGCCTCAATGGCCGTGAGTGGTTACGCCGCAGCCTTGAACAGGAAGGGATTTCCAGGTCAAAGACAACAAGTTCCTCCATATCGGCGACTACGAAAAGGCGCAGCAGCTTCTCGACCGGCAACTTGATGTTCGATTCGCCGAACGGCTGAACAGCCTTCTTCCCGTTGTTTTTCCGGCAATGCAGGATATTCTTGGGCCGTATTATTCCTACGATTGGACCTTATGGCAAAGCGAATGGGCGACTGATTTGATTTTCACCTCGCCGGGCAAGCTTGCGGGCATTATGGATTCCCTGCTCCACCATGCGCACATAACCGGAACAAGCACCGCGGTCCTCCGTTATCTTGATCGACCGTTAATTCTACTTTGTCACATTATCCGGCCGCAGCCTGTCGTCTATATGCTGAGTCTATGGAGGCTTTTCTTTGTCGATGTCTCACTTCCATCTGCCGGAAGACTTCATCGGGAGTTGTATCGCGGCGCGGAAGAAAGTGTGCAAGTAATATGGCTATGTCGGGACAACTGAGCAACGGGTGCGACTTCTCCTGCTCTCTTCTGGTTTCCAGCATAAAGAGCATGGACATCATCACCATGGCCATATGATGATGCCAGGCCAGCCAGCCTCGAATCTGATACTGATCCATCCCGGCTGTCGTTTTGGCATCCTGGAAGGAACGTTCAACAAAAAAACGTTGCCCCTGCATATAAGCGAGTCGTTCAGGTGTGGTCTCTGGCGGGGCATTGGAAAGGCTGTACTTGATGGTTTTTTGGGAGTCAGTCTCGCCTGACCACAAGATGCCATTGGCGGACTGACTGATTTTGGTCAAGCCAAACCCAGACTCGCTGCGTGAGTATATCTACCTGCAGCCGTCCTTTGGTGGAGTCGCGAATGCTTATCCGTTGCCAGGCGTCTTCCGGTTGGCTGGCAGCCCATTGTTCCACCACCATCCTGGTGCTCTTGGTTTTGTACAAGGACGGAGTTCTTCCTTTGACCGTCTGTCGATCAGGGATGTATGGACAAGGATCTTCAAGATAAAAAGACTGATCCTTGTGGACATCGGCAACAAACTGTTCACCCTCGTCATCAAGGGTTTTGAGAAAGAGCGGTTCCTTGCCGTACCCACCGTCAACACCGACCCAGGCATATCGTACGCCGATTGACCTGGCATGATGAACGAGAGCAAGGGCCAATTGCGATTTGGTGTTGAAGATGACGTCATCTGGAACACCCGCAGCTTTGCAACGATTACGGTCATCTGTCCACTCCTTGGGCAGATACAGTCGGCAGTCGATAATCGTTGCCGATGCCCCCTGGACCAAGGAGGCATACACACCGGTCTGACAATTGTCGACCTTGCCGAGGCGGCCGCACCATTGGCGGGCAACGCCGACAGACTTTTTCCCTTTTTTGGGCATGGAGCTTTCGTCGAGAATGAGGCCGCTGTCAGGGGTGCCCCCTAAAAGACGATCGGCGTCCAAGGCCACCTGATCCATTACGGGGCGGTACTCCCAGGGGGAATGCGTCGTGAAATGCTGCAATGATTGATACTCCGTTTCCGGCACGACTTCGGTCATCCGTTCTACATTTTTACGAACAGCCTGCATGAGTCCGCTCAGATAACTCAATGACTGCGCGATAACGGAACGAGTCTTGGTGACAAACAAATGTTGGTAACGCGAATGAAAAGCGCAAAACGAATCCGCCACCGCCTCAAGTGGTCGTTGGCGTATGACATTTTTGCACCTATTTTGATTTTTTCGAATACGGTCTTTGGCTCATCAAATTTTCCCATAAAAAAATTAACAACGATGAGCCACTATACACAACATGATATATTATTTCAACACGTTAAGCTGTTATGCAATGTGACTAAGTAGAATTAATAGTACCATTGAAGGCGGGTAATGCCGCTGGAGGGAAGGGGGCTACACATGGGAGCGCGGAGTGAGGAGACATCGACCGCACACAGTGGCGGGG
>CAIMMA010000005.1 GCA_903842475.1 uncultured bacterium | reverse complement strand
CTGGGCGGGCTCGCTGATGGCCTGCTGATTGTAGACAAAGACCTTGCCAGCGGTTACGGCCCGGTTTTCCCTGGGCACTGCGTGCTTGGAATCGCCGTTGTACCCAGCCTGCAGCAGCTGGTTTTGATTGCTGACCAGCCCATAGGCCTCCTGGTTGGGCGGCAGGGGGAACCGGTTGCGCACCCGGCCCAGCATGACCCCGATCTGCCAGGCCGCCCCATCGTAAATGTTGGCGCCATTATGTGTGTTGATCCGTTCGGTCTGCAGATCGCCGGCCGGGGAGGGAAGGGGCGTCAGCGTCGAGGTCTGCGGATCGTAGCGGTCAATGACCGCACAGGTGGTTCCGGGCCAGAGGCACACATGCTCACCCCAATAGGCCGGACTATCGACAAAACTGAGCGGCAGCCGTTTGCCCTGGAGTTTGCCGGCGGTGGCGGTGTAGAGCATGCCGTCGCCGGTCTGGCGATCATTGACCAGGAAACGGTAGCTGGATTCCAGGTCGATGTCGTTGGGTTGCGCCTGCACCGGCATCGGTCCGGTCAGCAGCGCCAACAAGGCCAGGACGACGCGGAATTGTTGGGTGCAGTGGGTGCTGCGCTTAGAAGCATGGAGATGCATGAGCGTATTCCTGAAGCATGAGAAGGTTTGCGCAAGCGACGATAGGGGTTGTGGGCGGTGCTTGCTCGCACCAAAATCAAGCGGCAACGGGTCGATGGTTGTTCCCGCTTGTTTAACGGCCAAACAAGCCCTGGAGGAGGCCGCCGCTTTCTTTTTTAGGTGTGGGTTCTTTGGGCTGTGGCTGACCTTTGGCTGGTTTGGCTGCAGTCTCGCCCAGGGCGGTCCGACAGGGATTGGCGTCCGCACTGACCTTGTCGAATAATTTTTCACCTAACATGGAAAGTCCGCCGGTGGCCGCTGCGACTCCCACTGAGGCTGCGGTGCGCAAGGTGCCCTCCGCGTCGATACCGATGGCAGGGTGAGCGAGGGTGCCGCGGACTCTGGTCAAACCGGCGAAGGGGCTGGACAGCGACAGGCCGACGCCTTGCCGAGGAATGGGGCGAATGCCCAGGTCGAGTTTTTCCGAGCGCAGATCAATGGTGCCGGAACCGACCACGTCGACTTTGTCGGTGCGCGCCGCCAATCCCTTGTCAGTGGTGGCAAGCCCGTCAAGGATGGTGAACCGGGCAACGGCGCAGCTCAGGGCGGTGGAGTCTTCCCTTTTTGCCAGCGGATTCAAGGCAGCCAGCAGCTGAAACAACAGATCGCCGCTGGCCCAATGCGCGGCCTGGTTCTGGATTCTCCCCTCGCCGATCCGCAGGATGGTTTCGCCGGTCAGCGAACCCATCAACGCACGGACGGATGCTCCCTGGCCTTTCAGGTCGACCTGGAGATCGCCTTTGCTGCCGTGGATGGGGGCAGGCTTGAGCAGTTGGTCGAGTGCCACCTGACGGGCGTTGAGGTGCACCGTCGCAGCGGGAATCCTGCCGCTTGCATCGAGGCTGATATCCCCCTCGACCGTGCCGCCGGCCAACCCGGTGCGGAAGGGTTGAAGCGTCAGTCGACCGTCTTTGAGCTGCAGGTTGGTCGCCACGTTGTTCAGCTGTAGGTCGTCGGTGAGCAGTGTGCCGATCTGGAGGGCCAGGTCAAGGTCAATGGTCCGCAAGGGCAGGAAAGACAGCGGCTGATTGGCAAAGATGCGGCCATCGCCCGCACCCGATGGGCTTGATTGTGGGGCAGGGGGGGCGTCGGCTTTGCCCGTTTTGGTGATGAAATCGTTGAGGTTCAAGGTGGAGGCGGCCAAGGTGCCGGAGAAATGCACCCGTTTGCTCAGGTTCAAGGCCAACTCGCCGCTCAGGTCGCTGCTGGCCACCGTGCTTTTGAAGTCGGACAGTTTCCAGGAGGTGCCGCTGCCGCGCAGCAGACCCGAGAGTTTGGTTGCTCCCAGGGGAGGAATGGCAGTGCCGAAAAACACCGACATTTGGTCCGGATGTTCGCTTTCCAGGTCCAGGGCAAAGTCTGCGGTCATTGCCCCTGCAAGGTCCTTGACACTCCCTTTGGTGTTGAGCAGCAGGCTGTCGCGCTTGCCGGCCATCGCCTCCACCTCGGTCAGGTTCAGCTTGTTGCCGGCATCGATCAGGCGGGCCGCCAGTTTGAAGGGGCCGAAGATCGCGGGGGCCTCGGGCTTTGGTATCCCCGCAAGCTGTAATAATGTATACAGTTCTTCCCCCTGGACGGTCAGTTTCAGGTTGAGCTCACGGAAGGCTGGAAGTCGGGCGATCGCTCCTTCCACGCTGAGCGCTAGTCCTTCGAGGGTCCCTTTGAGGTTGATCGGCCAGGGATTTCCTGCAAGAGCGGCGGACACCTGACCCATGGTGCCGCTGAGTTCGAGGGCATGCCCCCGGGTGTTCGCGGCCAGTCGCACCTCTTGGAGTTCGCCGGCGTTTTTACCCGGACGCAGGGTCAGACTTTGCAGTTCGACGGATTCAGTTTTGCCGGTGCGGCGATCAAGACGGGCAAGGCGTCCGTTTTCGATCCGCACTTCCAGCAAGGTGAGCTGATAGGCGGAACCCTCTTCACTGCCGGTCGGAGCAGGGGAGGGGCCGGTCGTGGCTTTGGGCGGGCTGAAGTCGAGGTTGCCCGGCCCCTTGGCCTCGGTTTCGATCAGGATGTCGGGCGCGGCAATCAGCAAACGGTTGATGCATATTTCGCGATGGAGCAGGGGCAATATCGAGAGTTCCATCTCCAGGCGTTTGATGCGCGCCATGTCGGGACGGCTCGAGCCGGGGGGATTGGCAAGCGTCACGTCGGTGGCGACCAGATGCGGGATCAAGCCAACCTGTAATTCCAGCGGCCCGCTGATGGTCAGGGTGCGGCCGGTCGCGGTTCTCACCTGGCTGGTCAGCATTTCCTTGATCTGATCCAGGTTGAAAAATAAGGTCGCGGTAATCACCAGGCCCATGGTTATCACCGTTAGCAGTCCTAGAAACAGGGCGGCTAATTTGATGGGCAATGGCATCCGCATGGGTATTCCTCCTGAATACGGGGCAGGACGGCAGGTCTCCGCATTACCGGGAAAAGAGTTTAATACAAGCAGGTTGTCCGCAGGTTGATGGTATAGTATTCCGAATGCGGTTGGGCTGCAATCGGTAAGATGAGCCGTCCGCTGGCTTTCACGGGGCAGCGTCAGTCGGTCAAGACTGCTTTTTTATGGAAGCGACGCTATGCTTGCAGCAGAGCGGTACCTGGCGCATTTTTTTTATACAAGCCTAGGAAACCCGGGGTTGTGTGGTAAGATACCGGACAACCTGGAACGATCCAACCTCCCTTGAGGCCCTTATGATGTTGTCTGCAATGCGCCCGTCCGGCGCCCATTGGTATCGATTTGGCCTGTCCGGTGACAGTGCTCCTGTTCCTGAGGCAGCAGTGCGCCGGCAACGGGTGGTATGACCATCTTCGACCCCTTCGCTCAACCTGCCAACGATCCGTTGCCGCAACCGGCAGCTTTGATCCTTGCGCAGGTTTCCAAAACGTTTCTGGTCGATACCAAACGGATTGCCGCCCTGGACGGGGTCAGCTGTACCATCCGTCCTCAGCGGGTTACCGGTCTGATCGGTCCGGACGGGGCGGGAAAAACCACCTTGATGCGGCTTTGTGCCGGCTTGCTGACCCCGGATCAGGGCCGAGTTACGGCCTTAGGCATCGATGTTGTCAGCCAACCGCTCAAGGTCCAGGCCAGCATCGGTTATATGCCCCAGCGTTTTGGGCTCTATGAAGACCTGTCCGTGCAGGAAAATCTGGACCTGTATGCCGATCTCCAGGGGGTGGCCGCCGAACTGCGCCCGGAGCGGTACGCCCAACTGCTGGCCATGTCGGGGTTGGAGGGCTTCCGCAGTCGCCTGGCGGGACGATTGTCCGGCGGGATGAAGCAGAAGCTCGGTCTGGTCTGCACCCTGGTGCGGCCGCCCCAACTGCTGCTGCTCGATGAACCGACCGTGGGCGTGGACCCTGTTTCCCGGCGGGAGCTGTGGCAGATCGTCTATCATCTGGTGGCGGCGGAGGGGATGAGCGTACTGCTCAGTACCGCCTATCTCGACGAGGCCGAACGCTGTGCCGAGGTGGTGCTCATTCATCACGGTCAAATCCTGGGTCATGATCAGCCCCGGGCCTTCAGCCGCCGGGTCGCCGGCCGAACCTGGCTGGTGCGGGCGCCCTCGCTTCCCAAACGGAGGCTGCAGCGAGTGTTGAGCCAGCAACCGGCGGTGCTTGATGCCCTGATCCTCGGAACCGCTGTGCGGGTGGTCAGCCGGGACCAGGGGGATGTGCAGGCGGCGCTTGCCGGGCTTGATGCCTCGCTTGCAATACAACCGGTCGAACCCCGGTTCGAGGATTTTTTTGTGGCCACCCTCAAGGGCGGGGCCGGAAACGCGGCCTTAAACAACACCATCACCCTGCAAAAGGTCAATAATCGGTTTGCCGGGCAGGACGTGATCACCGCCGACAACCTGGTGCGGCGGTTTGGTACGTTTCTGGCGGTCGATCGGGTCAGCTTTCGGGTGCGCGGCGGTGAGATTTTCGGACTGCTCGGCGCCAACGGCGCGGGCAAGACCACCACCTTCAGGATGCTCTGCGGCCTCTTGCCCATCTCCGCCGGACATTGCACGGTGGCCGGGGTCAATCTGCGGAGTGCGGCGGCGGCAGCCAGGGCGCGCATCGGCTACATGGCCCAGAAATTTTCCCTGTACGGCAACCTGAGCGTGCTGCAGAATCTCAAATTCTTCAGCAGCGCCTACGGCCTGCGGGGGGCGCACCGCACCGCCCAGATCGACTGGGCTCTGGCCACCTTTGATCTCGAACCGTTCATTGCCAGCGAGAGCCAGTCCCTGCCGCTGGGCTTCAAACAGCGCCTGGCCCTGGCCGTGGCCCTGATGCATGAACCCGAGGTCTTGTTCCTCGACGAGCCCACCTCCGGGGTCGATCCGCTGGCCCGCAGGGAATTCTGGACCCAGATCAACAGCCTGGCCGATCAGGGGGTGACCGTGCTGGTCACCACCCATTTCATGGAGGAGGCGGAGTACTGCGACCGTCTGGTGATCATGGCCGAGGGCCAGGTGCTGGCGGAAGGAACGCCCGAGGACGTCAGGGCCCGGTATGGCGGAGGCAAAGGCTCGGAAGCCACCATGGAAGATGCCTTTATCAACCTGCTGGAATCCAACCAGCAGCGAAGCGCGGCCGCATGAAACCGGGACGTCTGCTCCGAATCACCGGGATGATCCGCAAGGAATGTCTGCAGGTTGTCCGCGATCCTTCGAGCATCGCCATCGCCTTTTTTCTGCCCATGGTGCTGCTGCTGATTTTCGGGTACGGCGTGTCGCTGGATGCCAGAAACATCCCCATCGCCCTGGTGATCGAGCAGCCCGGGGCCCAGGCACTGAGTTTCAGCGGCGGATTTTATCAGTCACCTTATTTCGCCCCGGTGCCCATGTGGTCCATCCAGGAGGCCGAGTCGGCGCTCAGGCAGTCAAAGGTGGATGGCATCGTCTGGCTGCGGGAGAGCTTTGATCGCGAATATCTCAACAAGGAGTCGCCGCCGATCAGCGTGATCGTCAATGGCGTGGATGCCAATACCGCCCGGCTAGTGGAGGGCTATGTGCAGGGCATCTGGTTCGGCTGGCTGGAACAGGAGGCTGAACGCGCCGGAAAAAAACTGCGCTCGCCGGTACAGTTGGAGCAGCGGATCTGGTTCAATCCCCAGGTACGGTCCACTTTTTTCCTGATTCCGGGGGTATTGGCGGTGATCATGACCCTGATCGGCGCTCTGCTCACCGCTCTGGTTATTGCCCGGGAATGGGAGCGGGGCACCATGGAGGCGTTGCTGGTCACCCGGATTTCGGTGATCGAACTCCTGCTGGGTAAATTGATCCCGTATTTCATCCTCGGCATGGCCGGTTTGGGCCTCTCGCTCTTCATGGCGAAATATCTTTTTCATGTGCCGCTGCGCGGTTCGTCCTGGCTGCTGCTGGCGACCTCGGCCCTGTTTTTGTTGGTGGCGCTCGGCATGGGGTTGTTTATTTCCACCATCGTCCGCTCGCAGTTCGTGGCGGCGCTGGTGGCGCTGGTCAGCACCTTTCTGCCGGCCTTTATCCTCTCGGGTTTCATCTTCGATATTCAGAGCATGCCCCTGGTAATCCAGGGGGTCACCCACCTGATTGCCGCCCGCTATTATGTGTCGATCCTCCAGACCCTGTTTCTGGTCGGCGATGTCTGGAGCGTGATCCTGCCTAATTCGGCGGCCCTGCTGGGCATGGCCGTGTTCTTTCTCGGCCTGGTCTACCGCAAGACCAGGAAAAATCTCGAATAGGAGCGTTTGTGGGTCATCGTATTCTTGCCCTGATCATCAAGGAATTTTTGGCCCTGTTTCGGGATAAAAAGAGCCGGATGGCGGTGATCGTGCCGCCGATCCTCCAATTGCTGATTTTCGGCTATGCGGCGACCTTTGACCTGGAGCATGCCAGCCTGGCGGTGTTCAACGAAGATCCGGGCGCAGTCTCCCGTGAATTGATCGGTCGGTTCCAGGGCTCGGTGGGTTTTCGACTGGTGGGCTATCTCCAGTCCGATGCGGAGATCGGGCCCCTGATCGACAGCAAGGGCGCCCTGCTGGTGCTCCATGTCGATCGGCTGTGTTCTGCCCATCTGGCGCAGGGCGAGAGCTGTCCCGTGCAGGTGATCATCGACGGCCGCAACTCCAATACCGCCATGCTGGCGCTCAATTATGTCCGAAGCATCATCTCGGACTTCAATCAGGAATATGCGGAGCAGTCCCTGGGGGTGAAACTGCCGGCGCGGCTCAACATCCGGGCCTGGTTTAATCCGAACCTGGAGAGTCGCTGGTTCATTGTGCCCGGGATCATTGCCCTGTTGGCCATGATCGTCACCCTGGTGGTGACCGCCTTGTCGGTGGCGCGGGAGCGGGAGGCCGGCACCTTTGACCAGTTGCTGGTGACGCCGCTCCGCCCTTGG
>CAIMMA010000004.1 GCA_903842475.1 uncultured bacterium | reverse complement strand
GGTCTGGTTGCGGTTGAGTAGCAGGCGGATGGCCACCTCGGGCATGGTGAGCATTTCAAAATCGGTGTCGGCGTCGCCGGCCACCAGGATCGGGCTGCCATCGATGAATTGTCTGATGATCTCGGCCTTGCCTTCGCGAAAGGTGATGGGGTAGGAGCCGGGATCCTGGGTGGTCAGCAGACCCAGGTCATCCAGGCGGACGCGGATGCCGAAGATATGGTCGGCCGCCACCGGGAACCCGAGCAGTCGTGCCGCCTCTTCCACCAGCCACTCGGTGCTTGCCGAAACCACGTAGCATGCAATCCCTCGACCTTGCAGCTGTCGCATCAAGGTTTGCATTTCCGGGTACGCATGGAGCCCAAGCGGGTAACCGGACGCAATGCGGCCGAGCGGTTCCGGGGCCTCGAAGGTCAGCGTTTCCTCGATCAATGGCTCGGTCATGGCCGCAGTCACCACTTCGGCGGCAAACCGACGCAGTTCCGGGAGCAGGTAACCGGCCAGCAGTTTCCCCATGAACGGCAAGACATAGCGGGGGCCCAACCGATCGTCCTTGCGTGCCTTGTCGGTGAACCACAGCAACAGGGCGGTGAACAGTCGATACTCCGGGCGTTGCCGCGCCTTTTCCTGCGCGCCGGTTTCGATCAGCGGCCAGAGTTGCCGGTACGCGTCGATCAGGGCCGCGGTGATCGCGGTCATCGGTCTGCCGTCAAGGTCGCCCCCGATTGTGGGGAGAAGCTCGGCCAAGGTGTCCGGGGCGATACGATAGCGCAGGTGCAGCAGCTGATAACGAAATACCGCCTGGCCCACATCCCTGAACACACAGGTGTTGTCAAAGTCAAACACCGCCACCTGCTTGATCCCGTCGGGATCGTCGGCGGCACGGTTTTGAAGCCGGTGCATGATCAGCGCAAAATTTTCCGGGAACCAGTTCCCCGCCTCGCCAGAGGGGTCAAGGGCCTGCTGTTGCATCTTGTTTCCTGATGTTTTCATGTGCTGCGGTTCACGGGAAGGTCTTTTTTGTTCAAGGCGCTGCGATGGAGACCGCCTGTCGGGTGACGGATTATATACGATAAACAGCGCAAGATTGCATGAAGTATCTGGGGGCTGGTCTGGATCGGGGTGTCATTTTTCAGGTCCGGCAGGGGGGCTGTCCACCTGTCGGCCGGGT
Source organism: uncultured bacterium (assembly GCA_903842475.1). Classification (GTDB taxonomy): domain Bacteria; phylum Desulfobacterota; class Desulfobulbia; order Desulfobulbales; family Desulfobulbaceae; genus Desulfobulbus. Next base: position 2,060 of record CAIMMA010000004.1, on the reverse strand, counting down.
TGGGGCCGTCATGATCCGGGCCGTCGGTTCAGCCGCAGCCGGGTCGCCTCGGGGTGTCGGCGGTATGGAGTCGGGTGGGCCGGTTACGTTTCACGACTTGCGTAACTTGCCTGAAAAGTTTATCTTCGGGAGCTTGTTATCTTGCCCGACAGTATCCAGGCAGCATTCTGCTCCGTAACTTTTTGATTTTGAACCAACGTGTCTGCAAACCTTATGAAGCCCATTGATTCCGAGCCGTTGCCCGCATCCGCCATTCTGCTGATCCATTGTCCCGATAACAAGGGGATTGTCGCCACGGTCAGCGAGTTCATCTACCAAAACAACGGCAATATCACCTTTCTCGACCAGCATGTCGATCTTGCCCGCAAAGTCTTCTTTATGCGGATTGAATGGGAGTTGGACCAGTTCGTCATTCCCGACAACAAGATCGGGGAATATTTCGATACCCTGATCGCCAAGAAATACGAGATGAAATGGCAGCTCCATTTTTCCCACGAAGTACCCAGGATGGCGATCTTCGTGTCCAAGTTGCCCCATTGCCTCTACGATATTCTGGCCCGCTGGAAATCCAATGAAATCGAGGTGGAAATTCCCTTGATCGTCAGCAATCATGCCGATCTCGAGCCGGTGGCGCGTCAATTCGGCATCGATTTCCATCACTTTACCATCAACGGCCAGAACAAGCGCGAACAGGAACAGCTGCAGCTCAAGCTGCTGGCGGAGCACAAGGTGGAGTTCATTGTTCTCGCCCGGTATATGCAAATTCTTTCCGACGAATTCGTCCGCCACTATAAAAATAAGATCATCAATATCCACCACTCCTTTCTTCCCGCCTTTCCCGGCGCCAAACCCTATCATTCCGCCTTTGAGCGGGGGGTGAAGGTGATCGGCGCCACCAGCCATTACGTGACCACCGATCTGGATGCCGGGCCGATCATTGCCCAGGACATCATCCGGGTCAGTCATGCCGAATCGGTGGATGATCTGGTGCGCAAGGGGCGGGACATGGAAAAGGTGATCCTGTCCCGATCCATCTGGCACCACCTGCAACGCCAGATTCTGGTTTATCAGAACCGTACCGTGGTCTTTACCTGAGTTCGGGACACCCTCAGCCTGCTTCGGCGTCACACTCCGGATCAGGAGACTCCATCTCAAAGAGGTGGAATTCAAGGGTTCCGTCGTAAATCAGAAAGGTGCCGACATATCTGCCGGGGTCGTCGGGCACTGCGGTATTGGTGGTGTAAATACCGATATGGCGGTCCCGGAGCGGCATTTCCGGATCGACCAGCACCCACAGCAACGGGGTGTTTTCTGCTTTGGCCTGCACGCTGAGAATCTGACCGCCGAAGGGGATGGGAATGGCTTGGACGCGGTTGGGTACCAGTTCGAATTTCCAGATTGTTTTCATGGTCCATCCTGGTGCCTCCTTGTCGTGCTGCGAGCGGAAAGGAGGCGATCTTGGGGAAAGGTTTATTACTGCCATTGGGTAGCCCCGGGGGCAGGCGCCGATTGAAAACTCGAAATCTTACCTTGGTTGCCCTGGGTTTGCAAGGTCTAGGGAGGTTTCTACCGGTGTTCGAAGCAGGCTGTCGGGCGTTTGTCGGTTGTCCCGATCAGGGGCTTGGGGATGCGTAAATCATCCTTGCGGAATCTGGTAATTCTGTTATCTGTGCATTTATTTTTCCGAGACAGCAGACGGGCGGTGGGCCGTAGGCGCTGCATCGTTTCACCAATTTTTCCCCCATCCAGGATATGTTATGAAATTTCCTATTGATTTGTCGGCGTACCAGCCCTTGCGTTTCTCCGTCAACCAGCAAAACCTGGATGCGGCGCAGCGCGCCACCTTGTTGCGCAATATCAGCCTGGTGCGCGACAGCATCGTTTTTTTCACCGCCCTGGCCAATACCAAAGGTTTGGGCGGGCATACCGGCGGCGCCTATGACATCGTCCCGGAACTGCTGATCGCCGACGGATTTATGAAAGGATCCGACGCCTGTTACCCCGTCTATTTTGACGAGGCCGGACATCGGGTCGCCATTCAGTATATCATGGCGGTACTC
>CAIMMA010000003.1 GCA_903842475.1 uncultured bacterium | reverse complement strand
TTTAAATATTTCGGCAGCCTCAGCATCAGGTCGAAGTTGCTGCTCGGGTATTTGACCCCGTTCATGGTGTTTATGGTCACCGGGGCCCTGCTCCTCTATCCGCTCGTTCGGCGGACCATTGAAGCCAGCATTGAAAGCGAACTGAACAATACCACCAAAACAATCCTCAGCATGGTCAAGACCACCGCCGATGTCTCGATTAAAAACTACCTGCGGGCGGTGGCGGAAAAGAACCGGGATATTGTCGAGCATTGCTATCGGTTGTATGAACAGGGAAAGTTGGCCGAACTCGAGGCCAGGGAACTGGCCCGGACGATTCTCCTGAGCCAGCGGATCGGCGAGACCGGCTATATCTATTGTCTCGATACCCGGGGCGTTATCCGGGTCCATCCGGTGGGCCCGCTGTACGGGGTCGATCTGACCCAGTATGCCTTTATTCAGGAACAATTGAAAAAGCGAGAAGGCTATGTCGAGTATGACTGGAAAAATCCAGGAGAAACCAAGACGCGGCCCAAAGCGCTGTACATGACCTACTTCGAGCCCTGGGACTGGATCATTTCGGTGTCTTCCTATCGGGAAGAATTCAACAAACTTGTTAAAATCGAAAATTTCCGCGACTCGATCCTGTCGATCCGCTTTGGCAAAACCGGCTACCCCTACATCCTCGACTCCAAGGGCAATGTGATTGTGCATCCGGTACTCACCGGCAACCTGTACGATGCTAAGGATTCCCAGGGACGGGAATTCGTCAAGGAGATGATCGAAAAGAGAAACGGCAAGATCATCTATACCTGGCGCAACCCCGACGAGTTGCACTATCGGGAAAAACTGGTGCTTTTCAATTACATCCCGGAATTCGACTGGCTGGTGGCGTCCTCCAGCTATGTTGAGGAGTTCTATGGGCCGTTGAAGTATATCCGTCTTGTCTTCGTGGCCATGCTGATCGGTTCGCTGGTTTTTCTGTTTGTGCTCACCTATCTGTATTCCTCCTATATAGCCGGCTTTCTCAATCGGTTGATCCAGGGGTTTCAGGCCGGCAGTGGCGGCGATTATTCGGCCAGGCTGGTCAAGACCTTTCAGGACGAATTCGGACGCTTAGCCGATTACTTCAATGATTTCATGGAAAAGCTGGCCTCCTACCACATCTCTTTGCAGCAGCAAATCGAGGTGCGCAAACAGTCGGAGGCGGCGCTCCAGCAGGCGCAGACCTCGCTGGAACGCAAAGTGGAGGAGCGCACCACCGAACTGCGGGCCGCCAAAGAACTCGCGGAAAGCGCCAACACGGCCAAAAGCGTCTTCCTGGCCAATATGAGCCATGAGCTGCGAACCCCGATGAACGCCATTTTGGGGTATTCGCAATTGATGCAACGGGATTCGTCGCTGCAGCCCGAGCAAAGGGCCTACCTGCAGACGATCAATCGCAGCGGTGAACATCTGCTGGCCCTGATCAACGAGGTGCTGGATCTCTCCAAGATCGAAGCCCGCCGGATCTCGGTCGAGCCGACCACTTTTGATCTCCATCGACTGCTTGGCGATCTGGAGGTCATGTTTCGGGTCAGGACCAATGCGAAAGGTCTGCAATTCCAACTGTCCGGTCTCGAAGCGCTGCCGCGCTATGTGGTGACCGATGCACATAAACTGCGGCAGGTGCTGATCAATCTGCTGGGAAACGCGGTGAAATTCACCGAAAAAGGGGGCTTCGCTCTCCGGGCGTCCATCGGTACGAGCGATGCCGATGACCTGCGGCTTATTCTGGAGGTGGAGGATACCGGTCCGGGTATAGCGGTCGAGGAGCAGGAAAAAATCTTCGGCTATTTCGAACAGGCCATGAGCGGCCGGCAGGCCCAGGGCGGCAGCGGCCTGGGGCTGTCCATCAGTCGAGAGTATGCCCGCCTGCTGGGAGGGGATATCACCGTCGTCAGCCGGGTGGGCGAGGGGAGTGTTTTCAGGATTGAGATCGACATAGCAGTGGGCCAACAGGAGGACTGCGAGCCAGCGGCATCAGAACGGCGGGTCGTCGGTCTGGTGGCGGGACAGCGTATTCCCCGGGTTTTGGTGGTCGATGACAGGCAGGAAAACCGGGGGCCTTTGATGCGATTGCTCGAAAGAGCCGGCTTTACTGTCCGTGAAGCCGTTGATGGTCGGGAGGCGGTGACGATCTGTGAACAGTGGCATCCGGCGTTCATCTGGATGGATGTGCGCATGCCGGTCATGGATGGCCTGGAGGCGACCCGGCGTATCAAAGCCGCCGAGTTCGGTAAAGCCGTCACTATCGCCGCGGTGACCGCCAGCGCCTGGAGCGAGGAGAGAGTGGCGATTCTGGCGGCCGGTTGCGATGCCTTGGTGCGGAAGCCCTACCGCGAGCACGAAATTTTTGAGGTCATGGCCAAACACCTTGGTCTGCAGTATGTATATGAGCAGACGCGGGAGATTGGGGCGGAGTTCGCCGCGACAGAGGTAAGCGTCGAGCAATTGCAGCTTTTGCCGGTCACTTTGCGCAGGGAATTGTATCAGGCGGTTCTCAGGCTGGATAGGACGCTGATTGCCGCGCTGATCGAGACGGTTTCCGGGTTGCAGGCCGATGTCGGCGCGATTTTGCAACAACTTGCGGATACTTTTGCATACGAACGTTTATTGAGCCTGTTGGAGACTGTCGATTCCCTTCCGGAGAAGTAAAGATGCATCACTCTGCGCAATTAGATAGAATTCTGGTCGTTGACGATGTGCCGGCGAACTTGCAGCTGGTGGTGGAGATTCTTTCCGAGGCCGGCTACCAGGTTCGTCCGGCCGCCTCCGGGAGCATGGCACTGCGGTCTGTGGCGGTGGAAACGCCGGACCTGATTCTGCTGGATGTGCGCATGCCGGACATGGACGGCTACGAGGTCTGTCGCCGGTTGAAGGCTGATGCCGCAACTCGCTCGATCCCGGTGATTTTTCTCAGCGCCTTTGACGAGACGGCGGACAAGGTCAATGGCTTTGAGGCCGGCGGCGTTGATTATATCATCAAACCCTTTCAACCGGTGGAGATGGTGCAACGGATCGAAACCCACCTTGCCCTGCGCCGTCTGCAACTGCAGCTGGAGGAGCAAAACCGGCAGTTGCAGCAGGAAATCGCGGAGCGCGAGCAGGTGGAACAGGCGTTGCGGCAACAGGAAGCCCGCCTGGAAGAACTCGTCGCCATCCGCACCGCCGATCTGCAGCGGGAAATTCAAGGGCATAAGCAGACAGAAGAAACGCTTAAGGATTCCGAACAGCGGTTGGCAGATATCATCAATCTGCTTCCGGATGCAACCTTTGCCATAGATCTCCAGGGTAAGGTCATCATCTGGAACCGGGCAGCCGAGGAGTTCACCGGCATCAAGTCCGAGGATATGCTGGGTAAGGGCAAGTACGAACATGCCCTGCCTTTTTATGGAACAAGACGCCCGATCCTGGTGGACCTGGTGTTGAAGCCCGCCGAAGAGATAAGTTCCTCGTATCCTCGCATACGAAGAGAACGAGGGGTACTCATGGCCGAGGCCTACACGCGTTCTTTCAAAGGCGGCGAGGCCTATCTGCTGGGCACCTCAGCCCCGCTCTATGATTCCAGGGGCAGTGTCATCGGCGCGATCGAGACGGTTCGCGATATCACCGATCGTCACCGGCAGGAAGAGCTGCTGCGGGAATCTGAAAGGCGTCTGTTGCAAATCATCGATTTCTTGCCTGATGCGACCTTTGCCATAGATCTTGATGGCAAGGTCATCGCCTGGAATCGGGCGATAGAGGAGATGACCGGGGTCAAGGCGGAAGCGATGCTGGGCCAGGGCGAGCATGAATACAGCCTCCCGTTTTACGGAATACGGCGACCGATTCTGATTGATCTGGTGTTCAAGTCGGATGAAGAGATCCAGCAAAAATACTTTTTTGTAAGGAAAGAGGGGGCGTGCCTCCTGGCCGAGGCCGACGTGCCGGTGCAAGGCGAAGATCGGGTGCTTTGGGGTATCGCCAGGCCCTTGTTCGACAGCAAGGGTAAAATCGTTGGGGCGATTGAATCCATCCGTGATATCACTGAGCGCAAGCAGGCTGAATCGGCGATTCGCGAGGCGAACGAGCGCTTCAGATCGGTTCTTCACGCCGCCACGGGATATTCTATCATCGGCACTGACCAGAACGGCGTCATCAAGGTCTTCAACGAAGGTGCGGAGTTGATGCTCGGCTATGGCGCCGAAGAGGTTATCGACCAGGCAACCCTGGAGATAATTCATGACCCCGAGGAGATCGTCGCCCGAGCAGTGGAAATAGGGATTGAACCCGGCTTCGAGGTGTTGGTTGCCGCCGCCCGCCGGGGGGAAACCGAAACCCGCGAATGGACCTATATCCATAGGGACGGTGCTCGCCTCACGGTCTCTCTGACGGTCACCGCCATGCGCAGCGAGACCGGTCTGCTGAACGGGTTCATCGGCATCGCCCGTGACATCACCGCCGAGAAAAAGTTGGAGCAGCAATTCATCCAGTCCCAGAAAATGGAGAGCGTCGGCCTGCTGGCCGGCGGTGTCGCCCATGATTTTAATAATTTGCTCACCCCGATTCTCGGATATACCGAGCTGCTGCTCAGGTCTTTTTCCGAGGAAGATCCACGGCGGAGGCGGCTCATCCAGGTCAAGGAGGCTGCCGACCGGGCCAAGGATCTGACCCACCGTCTGCTCGCCTTCAGCCGGAAGCAGGTCATCGAACTCAAGACGTTGGATCTGGGTGACATTATTCGTCAGTTTGAAAAAATATTACGCCGGACGATCCGGGAGAACATTCAGATCGATATCGTGATTGCCCCTTCGATGGGGAAGGTGCGGGTGGATGCCGGGCAAATTGAACTGGTGCTGCTCAATCTTTCGGTCAATGCCCAGGACGCGATGCCCGAGGGGGGCGTGCTGACCATCGAGGCCAGGGATATCGAGATTGATGTTGCCTATGCGGCCAGCCATGCCGAGATCATGCCGGGACCGTATGTGCTGCTGGCGATCAGCGATACCGGCAGCGGGATGGATGAGCAGCTGCAAGCGCATATTTTTGAACCGTTTTTCACCACCAAGGAAACAGGGAAAGGCACCGGTCTCGGACTGTCCACTGTGTACGGCATCGTCAAGCAGCATGGCGGTTCCATTTTCGTTTATTCCGAGCGAAACCATGGCAGTGTGTTCAAGGTATTGCTTCCTCGAGTGGAGGGGGAGGGGCCTTCGGCGGAATCGTCTCGATCCGGGGATGATGAGGTTCGGTACGGTCTGGAGACGATTCTGGTGGCGGAGGATAGTGAAATTGTCCGCTTGCTGGCGTGCGATCTGCTCGAAAGCTTCGGCTATCAGGTGCTGGCGGCGGAGACTCCCGAGCGCTGCATCGAAATGGCCGGGGGCTTCGCGGGAACCATCGATCTGCTTCTCACCGACGTGATCATGCCGGGTATGAACGGCAAGGAGTTGTACCATGCGCTGCGCGAGGATCGACCGGAGTTGAAGGTCCTGTTCATGTCCGGATACACCAGCAATGTGATCGGGCAACATGGGGTGCTCGATCAGGAAGAGGCCTTCGTGCAAAAGCCGTTCACCATCCAGAGTTTGTCCGAAAAGGTCCGGCAGGTGTTGGATGGCTGACAGGCCGTGCTCGGCAAAGAGCCGTGCTGCGGGTATAATCGGTGCCATTCTGTTTTCTTCTTTTTTGCATATGCATATCTTCGAAATACTGTGAAAAAAAAATATTTCCTTATACTTCCGTTTGTTGCCGTCGGTCTTTTGGTCGGCTACCGCTTGCTGACCCGGGAAAAGCCGATCAAGGTGACCGTGCAAGCGGTTGCCAGCGGCCTGGTGGAGGCCACGGTGGCCAACACCCGCGCCGGTTCGGTCAAAGCGCGGCATCGGGCCAATCTCACCCCGGCCATCGGCGGCCAGATCGCCACCCTCAAGGTCCGCAAGGCTGATACGGTCAAGGCGGGGCAGGTGCTGCTGACGCTGTGGAACAAGGATGTGCAGGCGGAGCTGCAGCTGGCGAAAAGCGAGACGATGGCCGCCGAGGCCACGGTCCGAGAGGCTTGCCTGATGGCTGACCTCGCCCAGCGCCAGGCCGGACGCCAGAGCGAACTCCGCCGGAATCGCTCGACCTCGGAGTCGAAGTATGACGAGGCCGTGGCCGGAGCCCAAGGCAAGCAGGCGGTTTGCGAAGCGGCCAGGGCCCGGCTTGCGGTCAGCGGCGCCAAGGTGGCAACGGTGAGCGCCATGATCGAGCGGACCATCCTCGTCGCCCCGTTCGACGGCATTGTCGCCGAGGTCAACGGCGAGGTCGGCGAATACCTTACGCCCTCGCCGCCGGGGATCGCCACTCTACCGGCGGTCGATCTGATCAATATGGAAACCCTGTACGTCGCCGCGCCCATCGATGAAATCGATGCCGCCCAGATCCGGTCGGGCATGACCACTCGCATCAGTCTCGATGCCTTTCCCAAGCAGAGCTTTCAGGGCCGGGTGCGCTCGATTGCCCCCTATGTCCTTGAGGTGGCCAAACAGGCCCGCACCGTCGAGATCGAGGCCGATTTTGCGGAGCATTCCGCCCCTGACCATCTCCTGGCCGGCTACAGCGCCGATGTTGAAATCATCCTCGCGGCCAGGCCCGAGGTGCTGCGGCTGCCCACCGAGGCACTGCTCAACGACGGCTTTGTCTATCGACTGCGCCCGGATAACAGCCGACTGGAACGGGTCCAGGTCAAGACCGGCATTGCCAACTGGAAGTTCACCGAGATCACCTCGGGATTGAACCAAGGCGACCGGGTGGTCACCTCCATCGACCGGCAGGGGTTGAAGGACGGGGTGCTGGTGGAGGTGGAGAGCAGCCCGGAAATGGCGGCGAAACCATGATCGAACTGCGCGAGGTCAGCCGCCATTTCACCGTGGGCGGTCAGGAGGTCCGGGCCATGGACCGGGTTTCGCTGGTGATCGAACCCGGCGAATACCTCTCGATCATGGGGCCGTCGGGTTCGGGCAAGTCAACCCTGCTCAACACGCTGGGCCTGCTCGACACCCCCAACAGCGGCACCTATCTCCTCGACGGCCAGGATGTCACCAGCCTCAGCGACATCGAACTGGCCGCCACCCGCAGCCGCAAGATCGGTTTCATCTTTCAGTTCTTTCATCTCATTCCCCGGCTGACCGCCCAGCAGAATATCGAATTGCCCCTGCTGCTGGCCGGGACCCCGCGGCGGGAACGGGGCGAGCGCAGCAGCCGATTGATCGAGGCCTTCGGGCTCAGCGACCGGCGGCATCATAAACCCGACGAACTCTCCGGCGGCCAACGTCAGCGGGTGGCCATCGCCCGGGCGGTGATCAATCAGCCGGCCATGCTGCTGGCCGACGAGCCCACCGGCAACCTGGACCGCCACGCCGGGGCCGAGATCATCGAGCTGATCGAGGACCTGAATCGGTCCGGCCTGACCCTGGTGGTGGTCACCCACGATCCGGAGATCGGCGAGCGGGCCCGGCGCCGCATCCGGGTGGTGGACGGCCGGATTGCCGGCGACAGCTGCAGGATTTGATTCCGTGAGGCCATCTGACGTCATCGGTTTCGCCCTGACCAGCCTGGGCAGCAACCGGGTGCGCACGGCCCTGATGCTGCTGGCCATGAGCATCGGGGTGGCGGCGGTGGTGCTGCTCACCGGCATCGGCAACGGGGCGCGGCTCTATATCGTCGATCAGTTTTCCTCGCTCGGCACCAATCTGGTGATTGTCATCCCCGGGCGCACCGAGACCGCCTCCAACACCCCGGCCACCCTGGTGGGCGAGACCCCCCGCGACCTGACCCTGGGCGATGCCCGGGCGCTGGCCCGCGGCGATGCGGTTCGGCGCTTGACCCCGATCAATATCGGCGAACTCAGCATCAGCTGGCGCGGCAAAGAACGGCGGGTGCCCCTGGTGGGCTCGACCGCGCCCATCCTCGAAATCCATCATCTTCGCCTGGATCGCGGCGTTTTTCTCCCTGAAGACGACATGGAAATCGCCCGCCCGGTCTGCGTGATCGGGTCCAAGGTCTATCGTGAACTGTTCGGCCAGCAGAATGCGCTGGGGGAAATGGTCAAGCTCGGCGGCTTCCGCTGTCGGGTGATCGGCATCCTCGGTTCCGAGGGGCGTTCGCTTGGGCTCGATACCGAGGAATTGGTGATCGTGCCGGTGGCCTTTGCCCAGATGCTGCTCAACACCGAAGGGTTGTTTCGCATCCTGGTCGAGGCCAAGGATTTGGGCGGTCTGGAACGGCTGAAAAAACATATCGCCGCCACCATCGCCAAACGGCATTACGGCGAGGAGGACGTCACCATCATCACCCAGGACTCGGTGCTGGCCACCTTTGACAAGATCCTCAAGGTGTTGACCTTGACCGTGGCCGGGATCGCCGGCATCAGTCTGGTGGTGGCCGGGATTCTGATCATGAACGTCATGCTGATGGCCGTGGCCCAGCGCACCGCGGAAATTGGGTTGTGCAAGGCCCTGGGCGCCGGCGAGCTGCAGATCATGGCGCTGCTGGTGACCGAGGCGCTGCTGCTCTCCACCATCGGCGGGCTGCTCGGACTGGTGCTTGGTTTTGCCGGTTCCTGGGTCGCTGTCCAGGTGTACCCGACCCTGCGGACCACGCCGCCGCTCTGGGCCATTGTGGCTGCCATGTCCACGGCCCTGTCCACCGGGTTGGTCTTTTCCCTGCTGCCCGCCCGCCGGGCGGCCCGGCTTGACCCGATTCAGGCCCTGGCCCGGCACTAACCAGCAGGGCTGGACCAATTCGGCCGACCACAACAAACGAATAAAAAGCTTGTCCGTAGGCTCGCATCGCCGTCGGAACCAACCCGTTCAGAGAAGCCCATGGACCTCCTCGATCAGATCCAGTTCATCACCACCTCCATCCGATCCAAGCGGCTCCATTCCTTGCTCACCGGGTTGGGGATCGCGGTGGGCATCGCCGCGGTCATCCTGCTCACCTCCATGGGCGAGGGGCTGCAGCGGTTTGTCCTGGCCGAGTTCACCCAGTTCGGCACCAACCTGATCGCCATCAATCCGGGTAAGGTCAACACCATGGGGGCTTCGCTCGGGGTGATCGGCTCCGAGCGGCTGCTCACCCTGGAGGATGCCGATGCCCTCCGCCAGATTCCGCAGGTGCAGGCAGCGGTGCCCATGGTCCAGGGCAATGCCGAGGTCAAGGCGGGCGGTCGCACCCGGCGGATCACCGTCTACGGGGTGGGACCGGAGATGGACCGCGCCTTCCGCATGCAGGTGCAAAGCGGTCGTTTTCTGCCGCCCGATGACGCCCGTACCGCCCGGCCCTTTGTGGTGCTGGGCCATAAGACCCGGCAGGAACTTTTTCCCGACCGGAATCCGCTGGGCGAGCGCATCCAGATCGGCAATGTTCCCGGTCGGGTGATCGGGGTGATGGAGTCCAAGGGACAGATTCTCGGCTTTGACATGGATGACACCGTCTACCTGCCGGCGGTGCGGGTCCTGGATCTGTTCAACCGCGAGGGATTGATGGAGATCGATATCCTCTATCGCGAAGGCGCCGAGGCCGGCGAGATGGTGGCGGCCATCAAGCGGGTGCTTGTACAGCGCCACGGCCAGGAGGATTTCACCATCACCACCCAGCAGCAGATGCTCGATGTGCTGGGTTCGGTGCTCGGCATGCTCACCGTGGCGGTGGGGGCTTTGGGCGGGATTTCGTTGCTGGTGGGCAGTGTTGGTATCTTCACGGTCATGACGATTGCTGTGCGCGAACGCACCGCTGAAATCGGTCTGCTGCGGGCCCTGGGGGCGACCCGCACCCAGATTCTGGTGTTTTTTCTGCTGGAGGGGACGCTGCTCGCCGCCTTGGGCGGTGCGGCCGGGCTAGTGGCGGGACTCTGCTGCGCCCAGCTCATCCAAACCTTTGTGCCGCTGCTGCCGGTACATACCCCCTGGAGTTTTGTGATTCTGGCCGAACTGCTGGCCATGGTCATCGGCATCGTCGCCGGCATCCTGCCTGCCCGTCAGGCCGCCCGGCTTGACCCGCTCGAAGCCCTGCGCTCGGAGTAGCGGTCCCTGTCCCCGGAGGCTGGCTCCGGGGACAGCGTCAGGCCCACTGATCGGGACGGTTTTACCAGGTTTCCCGGTGGATCAGCTCCGGTTTGAATCGTTCCGCCGGCTGAAAATCTCCCGTTGGCCAACCCACCGGCACCAGGGCAAAAGGATAAATATGCTCTGGGACGGCAAAGGTTTTCCGGAATCCTTCCATGCGCTCGGCAACCGGGTAGATTCCGGCCCAGACCGTTCCCAAGCCCAGGTCTCTGGCGGCCAGCAGCAGGTTTTGGGTGGCGGCGCTGCAGTCCTGCGGCCAAAAGTCCGGCCAAGGCTTGCCGGTGGGGTCGCCACAGATCAGGATGGCCCTCGGCGCTTGCAGCACCATCTTGCTGTAGGGATGGAAGGCGGGAATCGCATCCAGTTTCGTCCGGTCCGAGATGACGATGAAATGCCAGGGCTGCTGGTTTCCGGCTGAAGGCGCCATCATGGCGGCTTCGAGGAGGGTCATGATCTGATTTTCAGAAACGTCCCGCTCCTGAAACTGGCGGATACTGCGGCGGGTTTTGATCGTCTCGAGGAGTTCCATGATGGTTCCGCCTCAGCGAATGAAGTTCATATAGGTTTTTTTCTCCGGTGGCGGTGGGGTGATGGCGCCTTTGCCGTGTTCGACCAGTTTCATCAGCCAGGCCATGTTTTTACCCAGCGTCCGCATGATCTGCTTGCCCTCCTCATCCTGGGTCGCTTCCCCCGGACGGGTGCCGTGGATGACATTCCAGTAGTTGGCCGACGGCAGCAGCATCTCGGAATAGCAGAGAAAATTGTTGAGCTGATTGAAGGTTGGCAGGCCGCCGGAACGCCGCACCGCCACCACCGAGGCCCCGACCTTGTGGCGCAGCATGCTGTTGTTGACCCCGGTCACGTAAAAGGCTCGATCAAGAAACGATTTCATGGTGCCGCCGATGGCCGAAAAATGGACCGGTGAGCCGATCAGAATAGCGTCGGCCTCTTTCATCAGTTGAATCCATTCGTTGACCGGATCGTCGGCCTGGATGCACTGTTCGTTTTTCTTTTTGACGCATTGGCCGCAGGCCAGACAGCCGCGGACCGCCTTGTTGCCGACATGGATGATCTCGGTTGCGATCCCTTCTTTTTCAAGTTCTTCCGCCACCATCTGCAGCGCATGGAAGGTGTTGCCTTTCGCGTTGGGACTGCCGTTAAATGCCACTGTTTTCACTGCTCGTTCCTCCTGGTTATGGGTGGGGTCGCTTGGGTTGCATTGGTTCCCCAGGGCTTTTTCCCGTTGTTGAGCAATCCTGCCAGAGGGGCCTGCAAGGTGTCCAGCAGGGTTGCATAGGGCAGATCGCTGTCTGTTCTGATTCCGGTGTCAATGTCTTGGGCAATGGCCGCCAAGTGGTCCAGGCCCAGTTGCAGCAGGGTTCCTTTGAGCGTGTGCGCGACTTTGGCCAGGGCGGGGCGATCCTCCTCCTGGAGGGCCTGCATCGCCTTGGCCAGGTTGTCGGCCAGGCTCATTTGCGCCGCGTTCAGCAGCCGGTTGACTTGCTCGGATCGTAAACCGGTGGCAGCCTGGAGATGGGCGGCCATATCCTGCCAGGAAATTGGCACACAGGCGGGTTGCGCCTGCGGCACGGGCACTGTTGCCGGGTTCACCTGGTCGCCGGCAACCCGAGTCGGATTGTGCGCCGCCAGCGCCAGGAACACTTCGGCCAGCTGTGCCGGTTGAAAGGGTTTGGTGATGTATCCGTCCATGCCGGCTTCCAGGCACCGTTCCCGGTCGCCCACCATGGCATGGGCGGTCATGGCCACAATCGTTACGTGCGCGTTTGCCAGTCGTCCGCCAAGCGCGGGTAGGAGATCTTCCGGCACATTCCGGGGAAACGGCGTGCCGTTTTCCAGGGCCCGAATGATGGCGGTGGTGGTCAGGCCGTCCAGCAGGGGCATCTGCACATCCATCAGGATGACATCAAAACTTTCCT
>CAIMMA010000002.1 GCA_903842475.1 uncultured bacterium | reverse complement strand
TTTACGGCTCCATCAGGATTTTCAAGAAGAAAAAAAGGCTGAATGAAAATGAATGTGACTCTGCCTTGATACTGCTGAAAGAGGTGGTTACGTTGCGAGGTTTATTGGGCATGCTCTTTGACAGCCGGTTGCACCTAAGGTTAGGCCCTGAAGCCAAAAAACTCGCCATGACCGTATTGAAATTTCCTCAATTCTCACCAGTAGCCGCCAAATTTTGGGCAGAAATCCGGCCTGCTCGACCCTCGGGTCATGAAATTTGTTCCGTTGAAATTATGCAAAACAAACTGATTGTCAACCTGTGAGACGGTTAGCAGTTTGTCGTTATCCTATAAATTCGCTTGACCACCAGGTCATCGAAGCACAAATATGGCAAATCTCATGTTTATTGGACGGCATCCGGGAATGATTAACAGAAACCGGTTATTAATTTGTTGTCACAAATCAAAATTCAAGAAGCCCTCAATGAAATGGATGCTTCTTTTTATCGTACTGACTCTTTACGTGTCGTTTCCGAGTCGGGTTTTCGCTATCGATCCAGGTACAGTTACAGGCACTTTGACCATCGATCAGGACGCAATCGTGCTCAAGCATGCTTATGCTCATCTCCATGACAACGCAGAAGAGTGGCTGGCTACACCGAAGGAGATTCGAGTACTTCTGGTCGACCGGGAGGTGCCGCAGGAGGCTCTGGCTGGACTGAATCCGTTTTTAACCCTGTCGAAAATGCTGAAACAGGACAAAATACGCGGGGTGCTGCTCCGCTTCAATCCGGCTGTTCCCAATTCCGTTGTGATTACTGTCCTCTATCCACCCAAGGACCCCGGTGAGTCATTAGCGAACAAGACCTTCAGCTATAGTGGCAGGAGTCCAATCGATCAACTCATGATCAGCGATCTGCGGGTGTCCGGTGCGATTAAGCAGCATACGGACGGCAACAAGGAGTTGGGTTGGCCGGTAGAGGACTATTCCGTGAGTTTTAGCGCGCCGCTGTTTAAGGAACTGCCTGTCACTGACGACCTGAGTGGTAAAAAGGCCCTGCAGTCCCCACAGGTTGTGGCGCTTCTCGCAAAATACGCAGCCATGGCCAAAGGCGACATGAAGAAGGCCAGGCAGTATTCCACCGACCGTTCAAACCGCGAAGCCGACGCCTACCTTTCCCGGTCAGGCGACGAGGCGAAGCTGATGATCGGGCAAATAGCTGTCGAACAGGAACAACGCATCAAGAGAGGACCGTTGCGGCTGATAGTGCGTGGAAACACGGCAACCCTTGTTGTCGGCGTGGCCGATGGTAAAAGTATTACGGGTTTCGTGAAAGAGGGGGGCACCTGGAAGTCGGAATGAGGTGTGGCTTTTTGACCGGATAAGAGGAGCAGTGACATGACCATCCTAACTTCGATCCACCAGTACGGAATCTATCTCGGGATTGCAGGGTTCATCATTTGGGGGGGGCTGCTCGGCTACTGCATCAACGGCGTGGTGCGAACTATGCGGCAGGCGCGGCTTTTCAGCGTTCCCTTAGTCGACCGGCAGGAGATCGATTTTGTAGAGGCTGGCCGGGTGGTTCTCTGCATGGAGGGACCGTTATTCAGTAAGCGCTTTGCTAACCTAGAATACGACCTCACTGGATCAAACGGAATGGAGGCGAAGAACCGGATGGCCCTCCTAAGGGTAAGCTCATCGAGCTTTACGAAGGCTCGCATGGTGCTGAAAGTATATGATATTGACTGTCCGGGACGCTATGTTTTCCAAATCCGTGGTCTGGAAGGAGCGAAGCCATCCGACGGTGAGCACGAGATGGTCTTCACTCGCCCCTATCTCTTCAGGAGCATGCTCTACCTGCTCGGAATCGTACTGGCGGCATGTCTGACCATAAGCAGCATCGTGCTCTTCTTTCTTCGGCTCGAATCTGTCTGAAACCTAGTCGGGAACCCACGAGGCAATGACAGCACTTGAGGGAATGGTAAGGACCAGTTGTTGAATTGCATGGATAATGTGGTCTAAGGAGAGGTCAGTTTGCGGGAGCATTCCAGAAATTTAAATTTGCGGAGATCATATGGAATTTAACAAATCGAAACGGAGAAGGGGTGAAAAGTTGGAATTCGGTCCACAGCCGCTCCAGAAGGCACCCCAGAAATTTCTCACGACCAAAGTCCTGGTTGTTCGCGGTATCCTCTTCATCGCTTCGGTGGCTGGCGCTTGCTACCTTCTTTGGCAAGAATTCAGCGGGAGATAAAGTGCGGGCATTAGGGCTTGATCTCTTATATCATTGACATGAAAACCCGGCTGTAAAAAGCCGTATGACAGCAGTGGCGATCTCTCGCGCAGTCGATCATCTCAACCGTTCAAGTAAAGTGGTCGGGGTTAGTGAGACATCCTGAAGTGTAAAATAAGCAATGTTCCATTTTTTATACAGTTACAGGCCTCAGGCAGCCTTGCTCAACAGTTCGAGTCCCTTCGAATAAGCCTCATTTGGAGTCTGCTTGTCAAGTGACGAATGCTTTCTTCTTTTGTTCAAGTAAGCCGCTGTCGCGGCAGGAACACCCCCAATGCCCCACATAGCGCCTGCGGCTTTCTAAAATATCCAATTTTGAAGCAATTCACGATAGCATCAATGTTAGGGCTGCCCGTACTTTTCCCTTTTGCATCAACAGTGGCTGTTACCGCGCCGCATCTCTCATGACCAAGAACTAAAATAAGAGGTGATCCAAAATGCTCAGCGGCATACTCGATACTCCCAAGTACTACCGGATCAGGTATGTTACCAGCGACACGGACAACAAAAAATTCGCCGAGGCCTTGGTCGAAGATGATCTCGGGGGGAACACGGGAGTCCGAGCAGGTGAGAATAATGGCGTATGGTTTCTGAGATGTTGCCAGCAATTCCCGTGTTTTCGAGTCAGACTTTGCAGCATTGGTCAATTTGTTTTCGACATAATTTTTATTGCCATTCATCAGTTTTTGCAACGCTTCGTCTGATGACAATCCTGGTTCATTGTTAGTGCTTGAACAAGTAATACCAGCCGAAATCATTACCAAACCTATGGATGCCAAAATGGCATAAATCACGTTTTTCCAATAAAGCGCTTTCATTTGAACAACGGACCTCCTGCACATTTTTAGTTGTAATTCCCTAAGCTTATTAGAAAATAAATGTAGCCTCGGATGCATTAGATCATCTTTTTTCATTAGAAATTCATTGAATGGCTAAGGGGGACGCAGAACAACTTCGTTCCAGGCCAGCTTGCTTATTTCTTTTGCTGCGCTGCCTTTATGGCCTGGAATGGTCCGTATTGGTGCTGTTCCTGTGAAAAAGTATCCGCAT
>CAIMMA010000001.1 GCA_903842475.1 uncultured bacterium | reverse complement strand
TTAATCGTGGCCGGACCGCAACCGGCGATGGTCGCAGCAATAGCCGCGCATCCGATGAACACACATAACTTTTTCATGTTGGATTCCTCTGATTTATTATTTATTCTCCAGCGAAGAAATGCCACGCCCAATCTTACGACTGTTTACCAACCTGGTCACTGCCTATTTTCATCAGCTGGCCAAGCATGGTCCAAGCCATTAAAGAAGACTGCAAACATAAAGAAACATTTCAGGCAGCACCTGCAGAGCAAAAATCTTTTCCCTCAGGATAAGCAGTTCTGGCAAGGCATAACGGTTTAGATTAAGTTTTTGCAATGAGGTGGTCAAGTAAAAGCGCCAAAACAACCCGACATAATCAGGGTGCCATGGGCTGCCTCACCTAAAAACAACTGCCGCATTCCCTTGTAAAGTTCTTAAGAACCGAACCAGTCAGTTAACCTGATCGGAAAAAATCGCGTTCTTAAAAGATTGACAACGTGTCGGTCAACAGATTTTTCACGGTTACAGGTCAACATTCCTTCTGTTCACCTTGATTGGAATAAGGTGAGACAGGTCGGCAGAAGGAATTGTTGCGATGCAAATTAACAATACCATCCTCGATGGACAGATAGAAACCCAGGAAAAACAGGGGTTACGCCATGGAAAAAGCAAAAGTATATTTTTCTGATTTCAGGACCAAGGCTTTTGGTGACGGGCTACCCACCAAATTAAAAAAACTGATCAAAAAGGCTGGAGTCAAGAATCTGAATATGGACGGCAAGTTCGTTGCCATCAAACTCCATTTTGGTGAACTCGGTAATATCAGCTATCTTCGCCCCAATTATTCCAAGGCGGTTGCCGATGTGGTCCAGGAGTTTGGCGGCAAGCCTTTCCTGACCGATTGCAACACCATGTATCCAGGGAGCCGGAAAAATGCTTTGGAGCATTTGGCATGTGCCTGGGAAAATGGCTTCACGCCGCTGACCGTCGGTTGTCCGATACTGATTGGGGATGGGTTAAAAGGTACGGACGATATTGAAGTGCCGGTGGTCGGAGGCGAATATGTAAAGGCCGCCAAGATCGGACGTGCCATCATGGATGCGGACGTGTTCATCAGCCTGACGCATTTCAAAGGGCATGAGATGACCGGTTTCGGTGGGGCCATCAAAAATATCGGCATGGGCTGCGGTTCCCGCGCCGGCAAGGACGAGCAACACTTCAGCGGCAAAGCTGCGATTGATGAAGCCAAGTGCCGAGGTTGCCTCATGTGCCTGAAGGAATGCGCCAACAGCGGACTCACCTTTGATGCCGAGGCCAAAAAGATGCGCGTTAACGAGGAGAATTGCGTCGGCTGCGGTCGCTGCCTGGGGGCGTGTAATTTCGATGCCATCGCCTTTGCTAATTTCGCGGCCAACGAGCTTTTGAACCGGCGCATGGCGGAATATACCAAGGCTGTCCTTGATGGCCGCCCTTGTTTCCACATTTCCCTGGTTGTCGATGTTTCCCCCAACTGTGACTGCCACGGAGAAAACGATGTCCCCATTCTTCCCAATTTAGGGATGTTTGCCTCCTTCGATCCGCTGGCGCTGGATCAGGCCTGTGTCGATGCCTGTCTGAAGGCCAATCCGATACCGGGAAGTCAACTCTTTAAGAATATGGCAAAGCCGGATTTTATTGACCATCACGACCACTTTACCAACTCGACCCCTGAATCCGAGTGGCGCACCTGCCTGGAACATGCGGAGAAAATCGGTGTAGGAACAAGAAGTTACAAACTGATCATTGTCAAATAACCGCTTCAAAAAACCCCTTGATCTTTCATGATGAAGGGTATGCGGGCGGATAAGTTCGCCATTCTCGGCACGGGCAAGAAAAATAATATTTTTTGCAATTATAATAAATACTTATCGAGTCTAAAACATGAACCAAATCCAAGAAAAAGATTGGGCTGAAGATAGTTGGCATGGGCATACAGGAATTGATAGCTCTTGCGACTACTGTATTGTTGACGAAGAGATGCCAAAAGATCAATCTGAGACAAATGTCAACCCAGAGGACGCTAATGTCCCGTCACGCATCTAGTGTTGGATAAAGACGGTTCAGTTTGATTCGTGCATCTTCGGCAGTGAACGGCCACCTGACAATGGCTTTCACCGCGGCATCAGCGCGAACACACCCCAGCCCAGGTATTCACGCGTGCAAGCGGCGTAGCGCTCGGGTTCCGAGGTCAGTTTGGCTCGAACCTCTTTGGCCAACTCGTCGTCGGGATTGGCTTCAAGCCAACGGCGCATGGTGAGCCATTTGGCCGCCTCGTATCTGTCCCAGCCGTCTTGGTCAGCCAGAACCATTTCAACGACGTCGTAGCCAAGGTGGCCGAAAGACGCGAGAAGTTCTGGAAGC